>JAESSZ010000954.1 GCA_016763875.1 Nannocystaceae bacterium | reverse complement strand
GAGTCCGAGTCCGAGTCCGATGCCGATGCCCCAAAGTCGGGCCGCCGTCGTCGCGGCCGCGGTAAGAAGCGCAAATGACCACGGCCAGCGCAATCGCCAAGCACGCCCGTGTCTATCCGCCGCGGGTGCAACCCGGAGGCCGTGCACATATCGTGGCGCCGTCCGGGCCCGTACCGGCCGAGCGCTTTGACCGCGGGCTTCGCGTGCTGCGACGGGCGTTGCGGCACGACTACATCATTGCCGACAACCTCCAGGAACAAGAAGGTTACTTCGCGGGCTCGGACCGCCAACGCGTCGATGCGCTGCACCGCGCCCTGCTCGACCCCGACGCTGACGCGATCTTCTGTGCACGCGGGGGCTACGGGGCCACACGTTTGCTGGCCTCGCTCGATCCGGCCGGCCTCACGCGCCACCCGAAACCGATCGTTGGTTTCTCGGACATCACGGCGCTGCTGTGCTGGGCGCTCGTTCGCGCGGGCGTCCCCTCGATCCACGGCCCGGTCGTCACCCAGCTCTCCACGCTGGAGCAGACCGACATCCAGCGGCTGGTCGACTTGCTCTCGGGCGAGATCCCCGCGCCGCTCACGGCCGAGGAAGGCACCGTACTGCGTGGCGGAACCGTGGAGGGCACGCTCATCGCCGGAAACCTTGAGGTACTGCGTTCACTGATCGGCACGCGCTATATGCCGCGGCTCGATGGCGCCATCCTTGCGTTCGAGGAGGTTGGCGAGCGGCCCTACCGCATCGATCGCAGCCTGACCCATCTGATGGCGAGCGGTGCGCTGCGGGGCGTTCGGGGCATCGTGGTGGGCCAGTGCCTTCGTTGCGACGAGCCCGACGACGGCAACGTTGGCCCCGACGCTATCGACGTGGTGATCGAGCGGCTCACGACGCTGGGCGTCCCAATCGTTACCGGTTTCCCGTTCGGGCACGACCCGACACGCAACGCGGCATTGCCGGTGGGCGTGGCAGCGCGGCTGCACGCGGACAACTGCACACTCGAAGTTCTTGAGCCGCTGACTCGCGGCTAGTTTTGGAGGGGATGCCCGCTACCGCAGGCTCGGCGGCGCGGCAGCTCCGAGGCGGAACTCACCCCGATAGCGGCGGATGAGCTTCGCGCGGAGCAAGAGACTCTCAAGCTCCACCCCGTTTGTCCCGGCCGCAGCAAACAACCGCCGCCGCCGTGCGACGTCTTTGCTGCGCACCGCCTTGAGCACCGCGACAGCCCGCCGAAGATCGACCTCCTCGCCGCCGCCGGTCAACACATTCCGCAGCACAGTGCGATACGCCATGATGACAGCGTTGGGCACAACCGCGACCAAGCTGTGCGCCTCCCGGTAGCCTGGCTCGTAAACCTGGCTCGTGAGCGTGATCGCGACCACCGCGAAGACCGCCCACACCCCAATGAATATGACAGGGGAGTCCGAGGAGAACGACGTACCGAAGGTGGCCGCGAGCATCACCGAGTAGATGCCAAGGCCTCCCCAAACCCAGGGGCTGCGCCAGTGACCGCGCCCAGCAAACAGCAGCAACGCAAGCACGACGACACTCGGAAACGCCATGCCCGAGTCAAACGCAGACTCAAACATGGGCTCGTTCATCCCGCGGGAATAACGACTGCGGTCGACCGTCATCTCGATAGCCACCAGCAAGATGAGGGCGGAGCCGATCAGCGCGAAGGGCGTGAAGACGACGGTTCCGATCGCGAACCATCGAGCATCGGCACGCGACCGCTCAAGCGCCCCCTCGATGTGCATGCGTAACCCGTCATCGGGGACCTCATCGTCGACGTCTGCGCCGCTACTCGCCACGAGATCGGAGGACATTCACAATAGTAACGCGGCCCGGTCGCGGGTATTCCCCCTCATCTCGGGAAGATTGCGACTCAGGCGGCCCGCCGCGCAGGGGTCGGTGCCGGGCTTGGATCGACCGCGTTGGCGACTTTGGCCGCGCGTGCACGCCCTCGCCGCACACCGCGTTGCCGACGGCCGACCGACCCTGTCACCATCGACACGTCCCGTGGACCCCGAAGCCATCACGCTGCAGGCCGACAAGGCGGCGACGACGAATCCGACCGAAGAGGTCCGCACGCTCGCCTCAAAGGGGACCAGCGTCGGTCGCTACATCGTGCTGCGCGAAGTCGGCCGCGGCGCGATGGGTGCGGTGTTCGTCGCGATCGATCCGAAACTCGACCGTCGCGTCGCCTTGAAGTTGTTGCTGGACGATACGCACTGCCCAACCGCAACCGCCCGAATGATTCGCGAAGCGCAGTCGCTCGCCAGCCTCAACCACCCGAACGTCGTCACTGTCTACGACGCCGGGGAGCACGACGAGCATGTGTTCATCGCAATGGAATTCGTCGAGGGGAAAACACTGCGGCAGTGGCAAGGGCGAGAGCTGCGACCGTGGAGGGACGTGCTTGCGGCGTACCAACAGGCGGCCATGGGCTTGGCGGCCGCGCACGCCCACGGAGTGACGCATCGGGACTTCAAGCCCGACAACGCCATGATCGACGCCGAGGGGCGCGTGCGCGTTATGGACTTTGGACTGGCGCGACGGGGCGAGGCGGAGGGTGATTCGGACGCCACAACGTCGGGCGAGCGTGAACCGTCCGCGTTGACCCAAACCGGATCGATCATGGGAACGCCCGCGTACATGTCGCCCGAGCAGTTCCGAAACGGCGAAGTGGGCCCGGCCAGCGATCAGTTCAGTCTGTGCGTCGCGCTGTACGAAGCGCTAGTGGGCGAGCGGCCGTTTCAGGCAGAAACACTCGCCGATCTAACCGCTGCCGTCACACGCGGCGAGGTCCACGACATACCGCGGGGCGTGCGGGCACCAGGCTGGCTGCTGCAGGTCGTCCGCAAGGGGCTGTCTGTCGCGCCCGAAGATCGTCATGCATCCATGGACGCGTTGCTCGCAGCGTTCGGTCGAGGGTTGGGAACGCGCCGCCGCTGGGCTCTGCTCGCGGGAGTGACGGCGCTCGGCGCACTATCGGTGACGGGGGCGCTTCGACCCGGCGTTGCGGACCCATGTCGCGAGGCCGCCGAGGAGATCCGCGGACGATGGACGACCGACCGTATTGATGCCCTGCAGGCCGCGTTCGAGAACACCGGCCACGCCGATGCGAGCGACAGCTGGATGCGTGTCGAGCGTAGGGTCGACGGTTTCATCGACGACTGGGTCCAGGAGTCGGATCATCTGTGCGGTGCGTGGCGTGACACGCTCACGCCAGCGCTACTTGGGGTTCGCCAGCGCTGCCTGACCGTGCAGCAGGGACATCTCGATGCGCTTCTTCAAGCGTTCACGGATCCAACAGCGGAGACGGTGGCATTCGCCTCGGCGGCCGCCGCCGGCTTGCCCGGTCCGGCCGAGTGCGCCCAGCTGGACGACGCAGACCATGCGCCGCCACTCCACTCTGTACACACGGTGCTGGCTGCTCAGCGGTTGGCCGCGCGTGCGCTAGTGCGTCGCCATGTTGGCGACTCGGCCGGGGCGCTGAAAACGTACGAGGCGGCACTCGATGCGTTGGGCGAGGTCGAGGCTCCGCGGGCTCGCACACGAATCCTTGCGGGTCTCGCGAACGTGCTGTTCTTCGCTGGCGCGGTCGATCGGGCGGAGCGAACGCTCGGCGAAGCGCAGGCGCTCGCCGCAAAGTCGGGCGACATGCGATTGACCGCAAAGTTGTGGCTTGAACGCCTCGTCCAACTCAACATCCACCGACGTGAGCAGCTCGAACGGCAGGCGCACCTGCTGG
>JAESSZ010000953.1 GCA_016763875.1 Nannocystaceae bacterium | reverse complement strand
GCGCTACGCCGAGCGTCGCGCCGAGGCCGAACGGTTCAACGCCGCTGGGGGCCCGTTGCGCAAGGGCGTCGGGATCGCGACCTTCTTTCACGGGTCCGGCTTTACGGGGGCGGGGGAAGTGCATCTCGCCAGCGTTGCCGACGTCGAGGCCAAGGCCGACGGCACCTTGGTGGTGCTGGCCGCCAGTACAGAGATCGGGCAGGGCACCAACACGGTATTCACGCAGATGGCGGCGGACGCTGCGGGCATCGATCCCGGGCGCATTGTCATCCAAAACCCCGACACGGCCGAGGTCCCCAACAGTGGGCCCACCGTGGCTTCGCGAACCTGCATGGTCGTCGGCAACCTGATAACGCGGGCGATCGAAGACTTAGTTGCGAAACTACGCGCGTCGGGTTTGCTGGGGGAGCAGTACGACGACGCGGCGTGGCTCAACGCGTGCCGCAGCTACCTGGAAAACCACAGTCGTTTGCGGGGCACGGCCAAGTACAAGCCACCACCAGGGATCAACTGGGACGAGGTGAACTTCCAGGGGGATGCGTACGCGTACTACGCATGGGCGGTCTACATTGCTGCCGTGACGGTCGATACGCGCACCGCGGAGACGACCGTGGATGACTTCGTCGCCGTCCAGGAGATTGGACGCACCGTCAATCCGCTCATGGCCGAGGGGCAGATCGAGGGTGGTGTGGCCCAGGCTATCGGCTGGGCCCTGTACGAAGATGTCGTGTGGCGCGAAGGGCGAGTGGCCAACCCCGAGATGACCAACTACATCATTCCAACTGCGGTCGACACTCCGCCGATTCGCGTGACCTTCACCGAGCCATTCTCGCCCGATCCGGTTGCGAAGGGGATCGGCGAGCTTCCCATGGATGGCCCCGCGCCCGCGATTTTGTCGGCCGTGGCCATGGCGACCGGGACCGACCCGTGCCGAGTACCTCTGATGCCCGAGCAACTGATGGCGCACCTGATGGAGCCGCTGCGATGAGCGAAAGTCCTGCCCAGTCCTATCTAAGATTGAGCGTCAATGGGGTTGCCCGCGAGGTGAGCGTGCATCCCATGACCCGCCTTATCGACGTCCTCCGCGAGGACGTGGCGCTCACGGGGACCAAGGAGGGCTGCGGCGAAGGCGAGTGCGGCGCGTGTTCGGTGTTCATCGACGGCGTGGTCGTCAACAGCTGCCTGGTCCCCGTGGCTCAGGTGGTGGGCACTGAGAACGTCACGGTCGAAGGCCTCGCCGACGGCGATACCCTGCATCCAGTTCAACAGGCGTTCATCGCAGCGGGTGGCGCCCAGTGTGGGATCTGCACTCCAGGAATGTTGATCGCAGCCGTAGCGCTTTTGCGCGACAACGACGAGCCCACGGAAGATGAGATCCGCGTGGCCCTGGCCGGGAATCTGTGCCGCTGTACCGGCTACGGCCGCATTGTTCAGTCGGTCGTCGATGCGGCGACGCTGGTGCGAGCCACGAAGGGAGCTGGCGCGTGAGGGGCATCGTTTCCGATCATGAGTTGACCTCGCCATCGACGCTGCAGGAGACGCTGGCGCTGCTCTCAGACGATCCTGGCGAGGTGCGGCCAATCGCGGGCGGGACCGACGTCATGGTCGAGCTCGCCGCTGGGGTCTTGCGACACCGACGATGGGTGAACATCTGGCAGCACGACGAGTTGCGCGGCATCGGGGTTGGCGAGGACACGATTACCGTGCGCGCGCTGACCACCTACAGTGAAGTGCGTGCGCACGATGTGCTGTCGCGTGAGTTCCCAATGCTCGGGCAGGCGGCGGCCGAGTCGGGCGCATGGGCGATCCAGAACCGCGGCACGATCGGTGGCAACATCGTCAACGCATCGCCCGCTGCGGATACGCCGCCCGCGTTGCTGGTCTACGACGCCAAGCTGATCTTGCTGTCCTCGCGAGGCGAGCGGGTGGTGCCGTATCGAGACTTTCACACCGGGTACAAGCAGATGCAGCGCGAGCCCGACGAGCTGCTCAGCGGTGTCGTACTGCCGCGCGATCCTTGGCTTGTGGGTCCGGACAGCCGCGCCCTTCAGCGCTATCGCAAGGTGGGAACCCGCAAGGCGCAGGCGATCAGTAAGGTCTGCCTCGCGGCGTTGGGCGTGGTCGAACAAGGCAAGGTCGTCGTATTCCGGCTCGCATTCGGGAGCGTGGCCGCGGTCCCACTGGCGTGCACTGCGGCCGAAGCGGTTGCGGTGGGCAGTGCTGCGGATGCGACGCTGGCCGACCGCGTGGCCGCAGCCTTGACCGGTCAGGTGCTCCCGCTCGACGACGTACGGTCAACCGCTCGTTATCGCGCACGTGTGGCCGAGAATCTGGCGCGGGAGTTCGCGACGGATCTCGCCAACGGTCTCACCGGTTTTGCCCGTTGAGATGCGAAACATCGTCGGGTTTCGGGAGGTGGTAGTGTTCGGCCGCTGATGACGGCCTCGCGCTCGATCCTCCGCTTCCTGCCGATTGCATGTGTCGTATCGGCGTTGTGGCTATTGCCCATAGTTGGCAATGCCGCCTCGCCTCCCGATGCTGCCACGACCGCGGCGCCAACGAATACTGCCAGCCCACCTGCGGCGGTCGCTCCCCCTGCAGACGAGCCGTCACCGTCACCTTCCCCGACGCCCGCCACGGGTTGGGGGGATGGTTTCGGTGGGGACGAAGACGAGGAAGACGACGAGGACGAAGACGAGGACGAAGACGATGGGCTTGGGGCTGACGTTCCTGACGACGACGCGGCGCACGATCAAAGTGCACCATCGCAACTGGTGACAGTGCCCGGTGGCAAAGTGCTGTTAGAGCCTCCGGTCTCGGTTGGGCCTTCCGGCAACCCACGGCACAAATGGGTCTACAAGACGCTGCTTGCGATGCGCTACAACCCATTGGGCGCAACGATCGACTTCAAGACCGGTCATCGTGTGCAGTTGTTCGACAAGGACTCCGTTCTTTTTCGCGACAGTTATCTACTTTCGGGCGTTCGCGTGTTTGCCACCCCGGCGTACACGCGCCTCGGGCCGCACCTCGAGTTCCAACCGTTTGCGCTGCTGAATCTGTACGCGGGCTATAACTTCGTCGGGTACTACGGAAACTTCGACCTTATCCTGTCGTTCCCCAGCGCGACCTCGGACTACTCCGAGACCGCTCTGGACGCTCGCGGGGAGGCCGGTGACAACTATCCGGTTACCGGGCAGATAGCCGACATCTCGGCGTTGCTGCAGGTCAAGATCGGCCCGATTGCGCTACGCAACAACGTCGTCTTTTACTGGTCGAACATGAACCTGCGCGATGGCGATCGTGTTTGGTACGACCAACTAACGGACCTCGCCTTCCCAAAACGCGGGTGGGCGCTGACCAACGATACGGACGCGATCTATCTGTTTCCCAACAGCGGTCTCAAGTTGGCGGCGCGGTACAGCATCTCGCACGCGTTCTACGACGGGGACGACTACTTACCCGGCGAACCCACTGGGAAGTTCAACGGACCGCACCATCGCCTCGGTCCGGGTGTCCTGTACACATTCTTCGATCGGCCGTCGCAGCGCTTCAACAAGCCAACGTTCATCCTGTTGTCGCAGTGGTTCTTGCAGCACCGCTACCGCACCGGCCAAGACATCAGCCAGGCGATTCCTCAGATCACCCTGGCTCTGAGTTTTCAGGGCGACTTGTTGCCGCACCCGCAGCGGCGTCGTGTGCCGCGTAAGGACGGACGCAGGAAGGCCCCCGAGGCGAAACCCGACGCGAACGAGGACGGCGAGTCATGAGCGGCGAGTGGAAACGCTGCAGCACGTGCAAGAAGTCGTTGGCCTTCGGGGCGATCTACTACGTGTGCAGCGTCTCGACTTGCAACCGAAAGCGCACCGGGCTGTTCTTTTGCGGCCTGGAATGCTGGGAGGTCCATTTGCCGATGGCGCGTCACCGCGAGGCGTGGGCCGTGGAGGAGACCGCCCCCGCGTCCGATGACACCAGCCAAACCGCCAGCCAAACCGCCAGCCAAACCGGCGCGTCATCGACACCTCCCTCGCCAGGGCCGGCCCCGACGCCAGCCCCAGTGCTGCGACGCAGCGGCGGCGGCAGCACGGCCCCGGTTCGCAGGCGGGTGGTGGCCTCGAATCGGCCGGACGTCAG
>JAESSZ010000952.1 GCA_016763875.1 Nannocystaceae bacterium | reverse complement strand
GGGCTTCAGATCGCGATGAAGGATGCCCAGACCGTGCGCCTCGCTGAGTGCGGCCAGCATTTGCAGCGCAAGGTCCACGACGCGTTCGCGGGACAGCGGGAACTGCTCGGCGATGAGGTCTTCGAGCGACCGCCCCTCGATGAACTCCATCGCGATGTACGTGACGCCTTCGTCCGTGCGGCCGTAATCAACGACCGAAACGACGTTCGGGTGGTTGAGACTCGCGCAGTTGTGAGCTTCGGCCGCGAACCTCGCCGCACTGGTCTCGTCGTTCATCAGGTGCGGCGCGAGGATCTTCACCGCGAACGGCTTGCCGAGTGTGGTCTGCCTTGCCTTGTAAACGCGCCCCATCGCGCCGACGCCGATGAGCGCTTCCACGCGATACTTGTCCGCGATGATGAGCCCAAGGTACGGATCATCACCCGCGGCCTCGACAGAACGGATATCCGCGCCGCACCCCTGGCAGTACAGGGCGTCCAGGGGCGCTCGCATCTTGCAGACGGAGCAGATTCTGTGAGCGTTGGCGGCCACGCTAGTTGCTCGGTCGGGGGTCAAGACCGAGTAGAACGGCCGTCATCATCCCATGGTCACCCAACGATCTGCCAATCGCGCAACGGGCGCGTTGACACCCTCCCATACGGGCCCTAAAAATCGCGCGAATTGGCGGGGGTCGCCCCCGTGCAGACCGGTTCGATGGGGCGTCGGCAAGTGGTAAGCCATCGGTTTTTGGTATCGACATTCGTAGGTTCGAATCCTACCGCCCCAGCTACCCTCTTTTTTTCTCCCCCCACGCGCAAAGCCCGGAGTCTGTCTTGAACAAGACACTGACCATCTTTGGTGGCAACTCCAACCCGAACTTGACCCGGGAGGTGGCCCAGTACGTGGGCACCCCGGTCGGGGACGCACGTATCGATCGCTTCAGCGACGGCGAGATTTTCGTCGAGATCGGCGAAAACGTGCGGAACGTGAACTGCTTTATCGTTCAGTCCACGTGTTCGCCGCCCAACCGAAACTTGATGGAGCTCCTCATCATGATCGACGCGCTGAAGCGTGCGAGCGCGGGGAGCATCGTGGCGATCGTGCCGTACTTCGGCTATGCGCGCCAAGACCGCAAGGTAAAACCGCGCACGCCGATCTCTGCGAAATTGGTCGCAGATCTCCTTACAACCGCGGGAGCCACGCGGGTCTTGTCCGTCGAGCTTCACGCGGGACAGATCCAAGGGTTTTTCAATATTCCGTTCGACCACCTTTTCGCGACCCCGGTCCTGCGCGAGAAACTCGAGCGCGAAGGGCTTCGTGGGGAAAGCACCGTCATTGTGTCGCCGGACGCGGGCGGGGTCGAACGCGCGCGCGCCTACAGCAAGGCGCTGGACTGTCCGCTGGCGATCATCGACAAGCGCCGCGACAAGCCCAACGTCTCGCAGGTGCTCAACCTGATCGGTGACGTTAAGGGCAAGCGCGCGGTCATCATCGACGACATGATCGACACCGCAGGCACGCTGTGCAACGCGGCGAAGGCGGTGATGGACCACGGTGCCACCGAGGTGTTCGCGGTTGCGACGCACGGCGTGTTCTCTGGTCCTGCGATTGAGCGCCTCAACAACTCCATCCTCAAGAAAATTTTCGTCACGGACACGATCCCGCAAGACGATCGTGTGTCGCTTTGTGACCGCCTTGAGGTACTGGGCCTCGGCAGCCTGCTCGGCGAAGCTGTGAAGCGCATCCATCACGGCGATTCGATCTCCTCCCTCTTTCACTAGCAACGGCCAAGACAATCAACCCGGCCCTCGGCGGCGTCCCTCGAAAGACCTACCCGAGGCCATCTAGAAAGTAAGAACATGTCCGACTACGGTTCCCTCACTCTTCAAGTTCGAACGACCCACGGCAAAGGCGCGGCGCGTGTTTTGCGACGACAGAGCCGCGCACCCGGCGTTATGTACGGCGCAGGCCAGGGCAACGTGTCCGTCTCGTTCTCGCCGCTCGAACTCCAGAAGGCGACTGACCCCGACAAGCAGGGCAACACCCTGTTTAACATCACGCTGACCGAGGACGGTAAGCCCGACGTCAAGACGCGATGCATGATGACGGAGATCCAGCGTCACGTGCTGCGCACGGACTTCCTTCATGTCGACTTCATGCGCGTGGACACGGACAAGGAAATCGTTCGCACCGTGCCTGTCGTGTACGACGGTCGTGCGGCCGGCGTGGCGGCTGGCGGGCGCTTGCGCACCTTCCTCAAGGAGGTGAGGGTCTCCGCCAAGCCCGACCTCATTCCCACCGCGATCGTGGTGGACCTTACGCCCCTCGAGCCCGGTGACGCGGTGCGCGTGGCCGACATCAGCCTTGACGGCATTACGCTGATCGCGGCCGCCTCGCAGCCCCTTGCGATCGTCGAGCTACCCAAGGCTGAGTTCGAAGGAGAAGAGGGCGAAGGCGAAAAGGGCGAAAAGGGCGATAGTTCGGAAGAGAAAAAGGACTAACGAACCCGCGGGGAGGAGTCCTCCCCGCACCGCGGTTCTCTCAACGTGGATGAGCGCGCGCCCTGGCTGCTCGTTGGACTCGGGAATCCGGGTCGCGAGTATGCCGCCAACCGCCACAACGTCGGCTTCATGGTTGTCGAGCGTTGGCTCGACCGCCATTGGCCACCCGGGATCAGCGATCCGTGGCGTGAAAAATTCCACGGCCGCTACGCCGTGGGCCAGGGCTCGTTCGGTCGCTGCATCGTGCTGCAGCCGCACACCTACATGAACCGCAGCGGCAAGAGTGTGCTCGCGGCAGCGCAGTTCTTCCGCGTGCCCCCTCAGCAGATCGTGGTCGCCTACGACGAGATCGACTTCGAGTTCGGGCGGATCGCGGTCAAGAACGGTGGCGGTCACGGTGGCCACAACGGGATCCGTGATCTCGTCACGCTCCTGCCCTCCAGAGACTTCCTCCGTGTCCGGGTGGGGGTGGGCCGCCCGACCCGGGGGGGTGATGTCGCGGGCTGGGTGCTCGGCAACTTCGTAGGGACCGATCTCGCAGAGCTTCCGGACGTCGTCGACCGCGCCGAGCAGGCGGTTTCGGCGATCGTCGAGCGCGGCGTTGGACCGGCAATGAACGAGTTCAATCAGGCGCCAGCGAACAAACCGTAGGTTGCACTACGCGACTGTCTTGGGCCCAGTTGGTGCGTGATTCCGCGCAAATACGCGGCTGTGCACAATGCGCGAGGCGGCGAACCGCTTGTGAGTTCCTCCACGGACTGGCGACCTGAATCTCGCAGCGCGCGGCCACCGTTCAGGGCGTATGTTGCAGACTGCCAAACCGCGTTCATGTCTGCTATGTAGCCGCCTCGCTCACAGGCAGCCCCATGGACCACAATATCCTGATGCTTCTCGCTCCAGCCGCCGGCGTGCTGGCGCTGCTCTACGCGTTCACAACGGCCGGTTGGGTCAGCAAACAAGAAGCTGGCACCGAGCAGATGAAGTCGATCGCCGAGCAGATCGCAAAGGGTGCGATGGCGTTTCTCGGCGCCGAGTATCGCGTGCTGGGTGCGTTCGTTCTCGTCGCGGCCGGACTTCTCGTGACCCTCAATCTTTCGACCGACGGCGGCTCGCCGCTGATTGGACTGTCGTTCATCGTCGGTGCTTCGTGCTCGGGCGCAGCCGGGTACCTCGGCATGAAGGTTGCGACGCAGGCCAACGTTCGCACGGCCGCCGCAGCTCGCACCGGGCTTGCGCCAGCACTGACCGTCGCATTTCGTGGTGGCGCCGTCATGGGGATGAGCGTCGTCGGTCTCGCGCTGCTGGGGCTCGGTACACTCTTTTACGTCTACGTCGGTCAGTTCGGCGCGTTCGAACCTGGTAACGGCGACCAACTCATCAAGGTTGTGAACCTGCTCGCAGGCTTCTCGATGGGTGCCTCATCCATCGCACTGTTCGCGCGTGTTGGCGGCGGTATCTACACCAAGGCCGCGGACGTTGGCGCTGACCTCGTCGGCAAGGTCGAAGCGGGTATCCCCGAGGATCACCCCCTCAACCCAGCCACCATCGCCGACAACGTGGGCGACAACGTGGGCGACGTTGCAGGCATGGGTGCTGACCTGTTCGAGTCCTACGTGGCCTCGATCATTGGCGCGATGATCTTGGGCGCTACCGCGGCTGGTGGGCGTATCGAGCTCGTGCTGATGCCGCTGGTGATCGCCGCCGTTGGTGTCGTTGTCTCGGTTGTCGCGACCTACTTTGTCAGGACGAAGGAAGGCGGCAACCCGCAACTGGCTCTCGACGGTGGTTCCTTCGGCGCGGCCGGCATCATGCTGGTGCTGTCGTATTTCATCATCGACTGCTTCCTGAAGATGGCCGCGGACGGCGGCAGTGCCGTGATGCTCATTGCGGGTTCCAGCAAGGGGGCAATGTCGGTCACCACGATGGACATGATGGTCGCCATGGCGGGTGGCCTCGCAGCCGGCGTCGCGATTGGTCTTGTGACTGGCTACTACTGCTCCAAGGGCAAGCCGCCCGTGACGAGCATCGTGGAGCAGTCGATGACGGGTCCGGCGACCAACATCATCGCTGGCCTCAGCGTTGGATTTCGCTCGACGGCCATTCCTATCCTGATCATCTGCGCGGCCATCTACGCGGCAGATGCCTCCGCTGGGTTGTACGGCGTGGCACTCGCGGCGGTGGGCATGCTCTCCACCACGGGCATCCAGCTTGCGGTTGACGCCTACGGTCCCATCTCCGACAACGCAGGTGGTATCGCCGAAATGTCCGGCCTTCCCAAGGAAGTTCGCGAGCGCACCGACAACCTGGACGCAGTCGGTAACACCACCGCTGCCATCGGCAAGGGCTTCGCGATCGGCTCCGCGGCGCTGGCTTCGCTGTCGTTGTTCGCTGCCTATCGCCAGCTGGCGTTCGGTCCCAACGAGGAAATGCTGCTCACCGACCCCCGGGTCCTGATCGGTTTGTTGCTCGGCGCGATGCTCCCGTTCCTTTTCTCCGCGATGGCGATGAAAGCAGTCGGCGATGCGGCGATGGAGATGATCACCGAGGTTCGCCGTCAGTTCCGCGAGATCAAGTCGCTGCGTCCCGCGCTCGCGATCGTCAAGAAGGCAGAAGAAGAGGATCGCGTGCTCACCGATGAGGAGCAGAAGATCGTCATGGCCGCCGCCAAGGACACCGACGTCGAGCGTTGTGTGGCCATCTCGACCAACGCGTCACTCAAGCGCATGGTCATGCCTGGCGTGCTTGCTCTGGCCTCACCCGTCATTGTGGGTTTCTGGTCGCCGCATGCCCTTGGTGGGCTGCTGGTCGGCACCCTCGCTTCAGGCGTCATGCTCGCGATCTTCATGTCCAACGCGGGCGGCGCGTGGGACAACGCCAAGAAGCAGGTCGAAGATCAGAAGCGCGACTACGACCCCAAGGTGAACACAGGCAAGGGCTCCGAGCGTCACCACGCCGCGGTTATCGGCGACACGGTCGGCGACCCGTTCAAGGACACGGCTGGTCCTTCGCTCAACATCCTGATCAAGGTGATGACTGTGGTCGCGGTCGTCATCGCACCGTTCTTGGCTACCACCTAGGCAAAGCAAGGTGTCTCGAAGCCGGGTCGCCCTTGATGGGTGCCCGGCTTCGTCCGTTTTGGCGGTAGTCTCGCGGCGCGATGCATGAAGCGGTTCGAGTCGTCTTGGTGGCGGGGGCAGTGCTGCACTTGGGTGCGTGCGAGCGTGGGCCCAGCCCCGAAAGTGGCGCTGCCGCGCAAGTGGGCAAGTCGGAGGAGTCGACCTCGCAGCACGGGGACGCAGCCGCCGCACCGCCACCGACTCCTGCGCAGAAAGTCGAGGCGCCTCCCGGTTGGCCGAGCGGTTCAGTTGTCGCCAATGTGGGGCAAGTTGAGCTTCGGAGTGACGCCTTCTTCAGCATCTACAACCTCAAGTTGGAGAAGTTCGTCTCCCGCGGTCGCGAGATGCCGGAGGCGGCGGCGCATCGCTATCGGTCGTCGATACTCGACCGAATCACCCATCAAGAGTTGCTGCGGCAAGAGGCTGCACGGGTCGGGTTTCAGTACGCCAGCGCGGAACTTCAGGCGCGCGTCGTCCAGCAGAAGCGGGGCGTTCGGGATTGGAATCACCATCTCGAACGTCGGGGAGAATCCGACGCGAGTCTCGAGGCTATCTACGTGGCCGAACTGCGGGAGCAAGGAATCCTGCGGCTCGCAGGCGAACTCACCGTCACGGCAGCGGAAGCTAAAAAGGAATACGAAGCGAGGAAGGGAGGATGGAACTCCTCGGAGGAACGTATCCGGGCTTCGCATATCTTGGTGCCGGTTGGTGGTGCCAGTGGTCTGTCGGACGCGGACGCGAAGACCAAGATCGAGAAGCTTCATGCAGAGGCGAGCAAGCCTGGCGCTGACTTTGGCGAACTGGCGCGAGCCCACTCGACTGGCCCGAGTTCGGCGAAACGGGGCGACCTGGGGATCTTGACCCGAGATCGGATGGCGGCCGCGTTCTCGGATGCCGCGTTCAAGCTGAAGATTGGCGAGGTCTCGGGGCCGGTGAAGACCAAGTTCGGGTACCACCTGATCCTGCTGGCCGGTCGATGGCCGAGGGGAGTACTGCCTCCCGAGGCGGTTGCAGACGAGATCGTGACGCGGATCGAGAAACGGAAACTCTACGCGGCACGGCGTGCGCTCAAGGAGCGACTGGCCGAAGGTACGGCCGTGCAGTGGTGGTTGGATCTCGAGTCCGGGGAGAAGCTGTCCGAAGGGCGACCGCCAGAGTCGATCACGCCCGCGGTTCATGGACATAGCCCGACCGAGAAATCCGCGCCCGCGCCTAACTAAGTAGGGTCGTCACCAGTGGGGACGACGGACGAGGCGGGCTCGCTCTGTGGGTCGAGAAAACCGCGCAGCGTGTCCCAGTCGACGTTCAGGTGCGCGGCATGGCCCGTGTCTGGCAGGACCTGCAGCGTGACGTGGGCACCGCTCGCGACGAGAGCCGCCTGCGCGGTCTCGGCCCCGTCGGTCCAAAAAGAATCATCGTTGGCGCCGACGACCATCGTGATCGGTATCTCGGAGAGTGCCGCTACCTTGCTCATCCCGGCCTCGGTTGGTCGCCCAGGAATCGTGACGAGGGCACGGAACCGCTGGGTTTCCGCGATCGCGAGCGCGAATGCGCTGAGCCCACCGTTGCTCATGCCAAACAGAAAAAGCCCCTCTTGTTCGAAGCCATGCGCCGCGCCCGCTGCGTCTAAAAACTCCGGGAGGATGTCCGCGGACTCTTTGAAGAACGTTCCGTGGGGAGATACCGGACTGACGACAAACCATCCGTCGTCAGCCATGGACGTTGCCCAGCGCTCGAGGCCTGCGACGACCATCTCTTTGGTTTGCGGCCCGGGGGGGAGTGCGATGAGTACGGGCCCGCCCTCGCGTCGCTCGCCCAGCGTCGCGTAGTGGACCTGGGTGTGACCGATCTGCACGGAGTGCCAGCTGAATGCGTCGTCGTGGGGTGCCGCGCTACTGCTGACAGGGTCTTGTGTCGGCGTTGCGGCGTCAGGAGGCCGGCTAGCGTCGGTTCCGCCCGGCTTCGCGCAGCTCGCGATGAGGACGAGGGTTGCGAGTAAACGCCGCATTGCCGCCATCGTGGCATGGATCGGGTGTGGATCGGTGGCATGGATCGACTATGGATCGGCGGGGTTGCTGGCACTCCCCGGTTGTTTGGGCCAGCATGGCGCCGTCGTGAACACTCGGATTCTCCTCGCTCTGGTTTCGATGTCGGTGGCCTCTTTTGCCGTAGCTGCTTGCGGAAGCGACGACAAGGACCCGCCCGTTGAGCAACCCGATCCTGTTTGCGGTAACGGGTTGCTGGAGAGCGGCGAGGTTTGCGAAGGCGCGAGCCTGCCCGAAGGTTGCGATCCGGGCACTTGCACGGTCCAGGCGGGCTACGTGTGTATCCCAGAGCCTCCGGAACCGATGGACGCCGCGACAGGGGGTGGGACTGGCGCTGAGGAGCCGCCGGAGTGGAGCAGTACCTGCACATTGCTCCCCGTGTGTGGCAACGGTGTGACCGAGGACGGAGAAGCCTGTGATGACAGCGACACGGCGCCCGGCGACGGTTGCGACCCGAGCTGCCAGATCGAAGAGGGGTTTTCCTGTGCGGGAGAGCCGAGCGTTTGCGCCGCGTGTGGGGATGGCTTTGTCGATCCCGGTGAAGAATGCGACGCGGGCGAGAACCTCGGCATGACGACGCCCGGGTGTGTCGACTGCGCGGTGTTCCCTGGCTGGGAGTGCTTCAATCAGCCGAGCTTGTGCGGTCCTGAGTGCGGCGATGGCATGTGGTTCGACACAACGACTCCCGGCATTACCCAAGGGTTCGCCGAACAATGCGACGACGGCAACGTGGTTTCCGGCGATGGATGCGGCGCCGACTGTCGCATCGAGGATGGTTGTGCCTGCGACGGGAACCCCCCGGGAATTAGCACTTGCGAGTGTGGTCTGACCGACTCGACCGATACAGGCAGCGAGAGCGGGACCGACACGGGGACTTCCGGAGACAGCGACGGCAGTAGCAGCGGTGGCAGCAGCGGCGGTTCAACGGACACCGGGTCAGGGTCTTCGACCACGGGCCAGTAAAACCCAGGGTCGTACCGTCGAGTTCAGCCCTCATGCGGTTGGTAGTTGCACCCGCCGAAGCAGTGGGCGTTGATTTCCATCGTGTACGCGTCGAAGTGTTCGGACCCGTCCATGACCTCGATGCGCACGAAGTAGTCGTCGAGCGAGCTTGCGTTGTGAAGTGTCACCATCGTTTCGTCATCGCCGCAGGAGACGGTCGCCAAAACGTCTCCGTTCGCATCCAGAAGGTGTGCGCGAACCGATTGGGGCGTCAGGTCCGGGGTGTCGCAGTCTAGGAAGAGCCCGATGACCGGGTCGTTGTCGCCCGGGACAATGCTGAACTGGATCCAGTCTTCTTGATCGCCGGGGTTGGAGACCTCGCCGAGGTACTGCAGCCCTTTGGTATCGATCGCTTCCTCGTTGAAGAGTGGGGTGTCTACGCTGGTCGGTGCTGGCGAGGTGTGGCGGAACTGGGCGAGCACCGCGGGGTTGGATTGATAGTCGCCGTCGGCTTCGGCCTGTTGGGGGTCGTCAGCGGGGGGGTCGTCAGCGGGAG
>JAESSZ010000951.1 GCA_016763875.1 Nannocystaceae bacterium | reverse complement strand
GCCAAGACGCTCGAGAGAAACCGAGCCGCCCGAGCCGCCGTCGCGTCGTCGGCGAACTCCAGCGCCGTCCAGAATGCCTGCTCCAGCATTTCTGAAGACGGCTCGGCACTTCGAGCGCTGAATCTCGCTCGGCCCAAGGCCAACTGGCCCCGCGCCAGCAGGGCGCTCGGCCCCTCGGACTCCGCACGCTCGACGATCCCCTCCAACAACGCGAGCGCATCGACCGGGCGTCCCGCCTCGAGAACCCCGACCGCTCGCGCGAGCTCCAGTGCAGTCGTCTTAGAACCATCCAAGACCCGGCCGGGCCGTTCCACACACGCCTCCAGCGGCCCCAGGGCGCTGTCCAAGCGCAGCGGTGCCAGGACAAGCTTGCGATCCGGCGTCCTGTACACGTCCACGAGCCCCTCGAAGCGGGCGAGTTTCTCGTCGAGGCAATTCATGCGGGCCTCGAACGTCGCAGTATCCACTGTGCCGTGAATTCGCGCGGCCCGACAGCTCTCCTGCACCGTGTCCGCCCACCGTCGGACAAACGTGCCCGCGTCGACCGAGAACCGGTCCCAGCTACCGGGAACGCCGCCGTTGTCGACGGCTTCGAATCCCTGGCGGACCTCCTCCGCAACCTCGGCACTCCATACGTCGTGTGCGGGAGAGGCGACCCCGTCACATCGGCCTTCGCGTTCCATATAGATGCCAGCCGCGGCAGCGACCGCCACACTGACGGACGCCAGCCCCATGATCCAAAGACGGCGGCGGCGCTCGGGATTTCGCGCCAGCGCGACGAGAAGGGCATTCATGCTGCCGAACCGCTCCGCCCGGTTGAGCGACAACCCCCTTGCCAGCACCCGGGCCAGCGAACGCCGATGCGGCGTCATCGACAGTCGGGACTCCG
Source organism: Nannocystaceae bacterium (assembly GCA_016763875.1). Classification (GTDB taxonomy): domain Bacteria; phylum Myxococcota_A; class Polyangia; order Nannocystales; family Nannocystaceae; genus JAESSZ01. The sequence goes on along the minus strand of JAESSZ010000951.1, from coordinate 3,205 downwards.
GCACGGCATCCCCCGCGGAAGGCCGAGACCCAAAAAGAGCCTCCCAGGCGGTCACGCAAAACGCGTACTGATCCGACAGAGCATCGGGTACCTCTCCGTCGCGCTGCTCTGGAGCCATGTACGCGGGGGTCCCCACGATGTCGTTGGTGCGGGTCACGGCGCCCGCGTCGTCGGACTCCTGCGCGCCGACGCTCACGCTCTGACTGGTCGGCAGAGCGTCGTCTGTGTCCACGAGCCGCGCCAACCCGAAGTCCGCGACACGAACCCGCCCCTGTGTCCCAAGCAGGATGTTGGCAGGCTTGAAGTCGCGGTGGACCAGGCCGGCTCCATGCGCAGCCGCAAGACCTTCGCCCGCCTGCATGACGTGCTCCAGCGCGCGGACGAAGCGACTTCGTGGGTCGGGATTTTCGCGAAGCCAACGGGCCAGGTCTCCGCCTTCGACCAGCTCGAGCGCCAGATACATCTGGTCGTCCGCGGTTCCGATCTCGTGCACTGCCACGACGTTCGGGTGATTCAGCTTGGCCAGCGTTCGCGCTTCTCGAGCCATCCGAGCGCGAGCCTTGGAGTCCCTAACAAGCGCCTCGCTGCGAATCACCTTCAGGGCCACGCTTCGGTCGAGGTCTGGGTCGTAGGCACGAAACACCGTACCCATGGCACCGGCCCCAATCTTCTCCAGCACGATGAAGCGCCCCAGCCGCGACGCGACCGCGGACTCGCCGAACAGCGCCCGCGAAATCCCCGACATCTGAAGCTGGGTTTCGAGTCCGTCCTCCTCCGAATATTCTGACCCAGAACCGAGCATTTTCGAGTCAACAGCCACCAAGGGTATGACCTACCCCCAAATCGCGTACCAGGACAAGTGCCCGCGATGTGAACCATCACCTCGCTCTTCGCGCGGCACGCTCTGCAGCGCGCTCTGCAGTAACCTTGCCGATGAGGACATTCAGCCGTGGTCTGCTTCGAGAGGTTCGAATCGTCCGACTCGAGCCGGTGTCCCTCGCCCTACCTCAGCATTGCTCGCGTTCAAGTTTGCACCCGCGGATCCCGAATTCATGCGTGGTCCGGCCGAATTGCGTCGGCTAGGTTGACGTCACCCAGACGGGGATTCCGAGCCGCCCGCAGCGGCGCTCTGTGACCCAGCGGCGGTGGCGTGCTCCGGCCGCGCGCACCTACTAATGAACGAGTCAAAACCATGACGTTGCTGACCTTTCCCCTGGCCCTGGTGCTGGCGCCAACTCCCGCGGAGAATCCCGAACCCGCCGCACCCGAGGAACAAACCGCAGAACCAGTTGAGGAGGGTCCGGATGCGGCGCAGAGCCGGTTCGATGCCCCGTATCGGCGGCACTCGATCGGGACGTCCGCGTTTGTGCTCATGAACGTGATCCCACTCGACGACCGGCCGTCATTCTATCAGCTCAACTACGCCTACCGGATTACTCCGAAGGACGTCATCTCGGTGGAGGCTATTACCTGGAAGTACTATGGGCCCATTGGGCGGCAGTATTGGGATTCGGGGGACAACTACCCCGGGTCGGTGAGAAGTGTCGGTGTTGGCGTCGCGTATCAACGCTTTTTGTGGCGCGGGCTCTACGTCGGCGCGCACGCATTGCCGCTGCTGCAGACCTATCTGGACGTGGACAACAAAAAGATCCAACGCGGCTTTCAGCTGTTTTTGACGGCTCGACTCGGATACCACGTCCAGCTGTTCAACAACCGCGTCTTTATTGAGCCATCCGTCGCGTTCACCTCTTGGCCGATCTACACGAACCTCCCCGACTCATTTGCGCAAGAGGAGGACAAGTGGTCGAAGTTTTTCCTGTTCGAGCCGGGTCTGCATTTCGGCGTGAAATTCTAGTGTCCTGATTGTTCTTGAGTGTGTTTGGCGTGGGCGGCACGAATCGCTACTTCCATGTGATCCATGAACGCTCGCACTCGAACGTTGTCGCGAAGGTCGGCCAAGGTGAGCAGCCACAGATCGCGGGAGAACTCCGGGATGATGGGACCGATGCGCGCCATATTCGGTTCGGCGGCGGCCTCGAAGACCGAGAACGGGTGCACGCCGATCCCTCCGATGATAGCGCGTTTGATCACCATCGAGTTGCCGTCAGTTCGCAGGGCCACACGAGCACCCGGGGCGCGTTGACGTATCCAACCGTCGAGCCCAGGTCTGGCGCGGTCCCAGCTCAGCCACGGGTAGTCGGCGTAGTCGGCATCTGCGCCGATCCGCTCGACGAGTGCCTTGCTCCCGTAGACCGCGAACTGCAGCCGCGCCAGCTTGCGCCCAATAAGGTGCTCAGGGGGGCTGTTGGAGATCCGCAGCGCCACATCAGCTTCGCGCCGCGTAAGAGATACCTCCTCCGTGTTGGCATTGATCGTCAGCTCAACGCTCGGATGCAACTCCGAGAAAGTCGCGAATGCGTCGTAGTAGGCCGCAAACAAAAAGTCGACGGTTGACACCCGAAGCGTGCCGCTGAGCTGCGCGTCGTTGCCGAACACGCGGCTCTCCAAAGACAGCACATCGACCTCCATTCGCTCGGCAACATGCGTGATGTCCTGCCCCGCGGCCGTGGGTGTAAAGCCGTCGGGCGTGCGGTCGAACAAGCGCACCCCAAGTCGCTCCTCGAACGTGCGGATCCGTCGCCCGACGGTCGTGCGCGTCACCCCCAAGCTCGCCGCCGCCTCGCTGAGGCTGTGCGCGCGAGAAATCGCGAGCACGTAACGGAGATCGTCCCAGTCCACCCGACGCATCGTGGCACATCAAACGAGGCTGCGACGGCGGCGGCCCGAGCCGTGTGCGCGGCGGCACTCTCGTCGCCCTCGAGACGCCCGGACCGATGCCTGCCAGCTCGCACCAGCAGGCTTCTTTGGATGTCTCGCAGCGTCTCACTTCGGATAGGCGAGTCCGAAATACTGACACTGCAAGCGAAGTCGCAGCACGTTTTCCCTGGTGGTGTTCAGTTCAAGTCCAACAGCGATCGTGTCCGGAGGGCACGAGGCATCGAAGTCATGATCGCCACCGAGCCCACCCTGGTGAGGTCCAAGTGTACCTGGAACCTGCAACTCGAGGGCGTACGGGCTCGTGTCACCACTGGTCCCCACCTCTGCGCAACGGATCTCCAACCCGTCCACCGCATCACCCGCGTTACCTTGCACCGCGATGATGACTTGATCGTCCGGGCAGGAGGTGGAGATTCTCCCATTGTTC
>JAESSZ010000950.1 GCA_016763875.1 Nannocystaceae bacterium | reverse complement strand
GCTCGAGGTTCGACGCGCTGGCCTGCTCCTGGCCGTCGTCACTCGCCTCGCGGCGGTCGTTGGCATTCTCGCCACTGTTCGCATCGTCGTCGTCTGAGCCCATGCCGCCTGTTCCGATTCCGCGAGGTTCTGCGTGCTCAGCGCGCGCAGTGACCGGAGTTTGGCAACTTGAACCCCCGCGACGCAAATCTCGCGCGAATTGGCGTCCCCGATCCCGCTGCCCCCTGGTAGCGTCGCCCTCTCGTGCCTCCGCGCTGCACGCACGCCTTGCTCGCGGCCCTCGCCCTTTTCTCGTGCGGGGGCTTGGACCCTGTTGAGCCCTACGCGCCGGGTACGGGGACGTTTACCTCTGGTGGTACGGCCACTGACTCGTCCACGTCGGGGTCATCGAGCGACACCCACGCTCGGCACGACGCGACGGCCGACGGTTCCACGGGCACTCCTGGGTCAGGGGGATCAGGCGGTATTTGCACGTTAGCGGGGCCTGAGGGATGTCCCTGCACGCCACGCGGCGGTTGTGATCCGGGCTTGGTGTGCCTCTCTGAGCTATGCGTCGACGCGGGGGGCGAGTGCCCCGTCGGTGCGGCCGGGTGTCCGTGCACGGCAGGCGGTGGTTGCGATCGCGGGCTCGCGTGTCTGTCCGAAACTTGTGTCGAGGTCGCCGTGGGCGCCGGGTATGGTGGGTCGCGACAGACGCCGCGCTAGCGGTTTCGCGAGTTTTCTTCGCGGTTCAGGCGTGCGATCGGGCACCGCAATATCGTGGGCAATATCACGGGTTGGGTTGTTGCCGCGGGCGCGCGCGACCTCTAGGTTCGCCCGCCGATGTTCACCTGCCGCACCGTGTTTTGCCCTGCTCTACTGCTCGTCGTGGGCCCGGCGATTGCGTGCTCTTTCGGCGGCGATAGTGGACCACCAGATCCGCTCGGGCTCGGGGAGCAACCGCAAGCCGAAGGCGGTGCTGCTCCGCTCGACGAGCCGCTTGAGCCGTTTGGCGACGACGAAGGGGACTCGGCCGAAGACTCGGCCGACGATGCCGGACAAGACTCGGCCGACGATGCCCCGCAGGACACGGCCGACGATTCGTCAGACGACCCGGCGGACGATGGCCCCGATGACTCAGCCGACGACTCGTCCGACCACGGGGGGGAAGACACGGCCGACGACAGCGGCGACGACTCGGCGCCACCGCCTGTCGACTGCGACACCCCGTTCGCCGAGATCATCTGGGCTGAGGACGCGGCATTGACCCTACCTATGTCGCTCATCACGGCGTCTTCCGCGATCGGTGATCCCGAAATGGCGCGTAGCGTCGTGGCCGAGGAGGGGACGATCACGTTCGAGTTGTCGCTGCCGTGTGCGGGCGAATACTACGTGCACGGGTTGGTCTGGGACCTCGTACCGGGCGCGTGGTTGAATCCCGACGCCGATTCGTTTTTTGTCGACCTCGGCGGTGGTGACGAATTTGTTTGGCGCTATGGCTGTCAAACGCTCGGGATGACGCGTGCACTGTCGTGGCAGTCGCTCGCGGCCCTCCAGGCCCAGCCGTGCAACATCACCGGGGTTTCCGTCTTCGCACCGGAGCCCGGCGACTACACCATCACCTTGCGAAATCGAGAAGCCGGGTCACAGTCCGCGGTCGCGGCGATCGGGGCGTTGTCGGTCTCCAACCAGTCGAACTACGACCCCTACGACGACTACGATCCCTACGATTAGGCCCTACGGCTAGAGGCACGCGTTTGGCACGCGCAGGGGCCTGAATTTAAACGGGCCAGACCGTATCGGACTGACCCTATCCCGTCATGCACGGGGAACCGAAACCGAAGAAACGACACAAGAAATCCTTGCGAAGCACGACGACATAACCGGCTCTCTGGTAACGCAACTCTAACACGGATTGGCCCGTGTCACAGGACGTCCGTGTCGCAGCCGACGAACGCGTTGTCGTCGAGTGCGAGCACCCGCGTCGGCGAGGCATCCATCGGATCGACCGCCAGCGTCTCGGTGCGTCGCAAGCCAACCGCGGCCCCCCGAACGTGGTTTCCTTGGGCGCCGACCCACGCGCCAACCCGGCCGCGAAGTCGAATGCCATCCACGCCCACAAACCATCCCCGCGAGCGATTGATCCCGTAACTGCTCCCCTCGCGGATGTCGATGTCGTTGTGACTCACCCGGACCCGTCGGGCGCCACCCGCGATGATCCCACCCCGCTGCACGGGCAGCAGCGGGGAGTGCAATCGCAGAATATTTTCGCAGACATCGATGCGCTGAATGTCGTCCTGGGCCACGCCAGCTTGACGCCACGTCGCCTCGATGCCGACCGAGAAGTTGTCGACCCAGTTGCCCCTCACCGACATCGAACCGCGATGGATCGTAGGTTCGCTATGCGCCACGCGGATCCCCGTGCCGCCCAGGCCAATGTTCCAACGACCCCGTCGGCTGACGAGACGGGTCCTCAGGGGCTGCAGTCGCGTCGGCAACTCACCACCCGAGATAATCGCGGTACCCAATGCGGCACGACGGGTGTGCCATGCGTCCTGCAAGATGTGCCGGACGACGCGGATATCCCCATTCGACGTCGAGGTGCCCGCTGGCAGCAATGTGTTGAGCCCAAGGATGGTGTGCAGATTCCTCATCAGAGAAGTCGCCTCGACCGCGAGGGTCGCACGCGTTGAGGCGAGGCTTCTCGAGAGGCTCTGACCGGAAAATCCCAGCACTGCGGCCTCGGCCGCCCAGTGCGCCTGGCCCCCCGGTCCAACCCCCACCTCGAAGCGTTGCCGGTCGAACATCGGCTGGTTGTCACGCGCCGAGAACAGCTGGACCGACCCGGGGTTGAGATGAACGTCGCCGAAGTCGATCAGCAGCCGTCCCACCCACGACCCCAACTCACGGCGCTCAGCGCCGGTCAGCCCATCCATCATGATCTGGCGCCCCCAGTCCTGTATCACTCGGTTGCCCTCGACTATGGCGCGATCAACATTCTGAATCCGGATCCCGTTCTGTCCGCGCGGCACCTCGATCACGCAATCGCGAACCCGAGCATCGCGCGCGTCCGCGATGTGGATTGCTTGCCCATCTTTGAGTCGCCACCGCGGGTCGTTGAACTCGACGGTCACCCGTTCAATGGTGACGTCGGTCGCGGTGGTCACTTCAAGCACCCGCGTCCGCCACCGCATCGCGACGTCCCCTTGGTCGTCGACCGCCGCGATGCGACGGCCCGCAGGCGTGCGGGCCGCAAGAGTGCTGCCCGCAGGCGTACTGCCCGCAGGTGTGGGGCCCCTCGGAGGATTGAGGTCAACGATCCGGACATCGTGCACGTGCACGTAGGACGTGCGGCGTATGCGAATGCGGCCGCGCAGGGTGGCCGCCTGGGCCTCGGTTGCCGAGATCTTCAGCGAGCGCCAGCGGGCAAAGGACACATTGCCCAGGGTATGGGTGCCGGGCCTGAAGCAAATAGCCAGCGACAGAAAACCGGGGAATGGGCGCAACGCTCCGTCTGCGTCGAGCCGCGCCACTCCCTGCTCGAGTAGGGTCGCGGTCAGGTTGGTGCCGGGCTCGATAGCGATCTCACCGCAGCCGCCACCGGTCACCGGCTCCGGGAGCTCAGTGAGCGGGGGAAACTGAGGTCGACAGTCATCGAGTCGTTCCCACGTGGTACCGCTAAAGTTCAGTAGCGCGAGCCGTGCGTAGTGGTGCGCGATGCCATCCGGATCGCGCATCGCGTACGTGTTGGTGGCGGGATCGACCGGCCAATCCAGTTGCCGATCGACGGTGCCCGGCAGCGCCGCCGTCCGTGCGGGAATCTGCCAGAAGGCGCCGTGCCGAGCCACGCCAGGGGTGAACAGAACCTCGATGCCTGACTCGAGCCGAATCCACCCGTCCGCGGTGACATCACCTGTGCCGAGCTCGGCCGGCTGCACCGCCAGGGGGCGAGCCTCGCCGCCTTCCCAGCGACGGATCCGCGGCTGGGGCAGGGTATCGGGAGCAAAGGCTGCCGTCAGCTGGGCGGCCATCGTGGGATCGTCCAGCGTCAGTGTCGTGGCGCCAACGTCGGTCACGGTGGCAGTGATGCCGGGCTGGCCGGCAAGTTCCCATTGGTCGTTGGTGATCTCGATCCAGTCGCCGGGTGCAAAACCCTGCGTGCCGCCGGGTCCCAGGCGATCGATGGTGAGCACCACGCTGCCGTCGTGTTCGAGCCAAGAGGCCACCATCGACCCGTTGTCGCGGCTCCACTTGAACGTCGGGATGGCCGCGGGATCGACCGCGCCCGGCTGCCCAGGAGCGAAGTTCCCGGTGTGCACCTGCACGCGGTACAGGTGGTTGTCGAGCCCGCGAAAACCCGCGTCCTCGGGGATGCTGCAAGGGTCATCGGAACTCCCCGCGGCCAGCCGCACTTGCATCTGCGGCGGCGTCGCGCCCAGCAGGGCATCCCACTCCGGAAACGTCGTGGCGCACGACGGATTGGCGCCGCCACCGGTGACCGCGAGCAGCTCGACCTGCGCGACGACCTCGGTGCGCAGCGAGGTGTCTGGCCCGCCCAACGCGACCTCGCGGATCTCAGGATCTGAGATCGCGTCGATAGGGCGCTCCCACACGTGCAAGACGCCAACGTACAGCCCGGGCTCGGTCG
>JAESSZ010000949.1 GCA_016763875.1 Nannocystaceae bacterium | reverse complement strand
ATGGAGGGCGCGGGCCGGCGGGTCATCCCGTGCACCGGGTCGTGGTCGTGCCGGTTTCGCTCTCTGTGTACGAGCAGTACATCGTTGGCCTCGAGAGGGCTCCGGAGGACACGCCGCAAGCCGTCCGGTTGCTCGGGCTCGGGGAAGGCCGACCGGTGCTGAAATCACTGCCCGCGCCGCTCCGCGCTGCCTGGAACTGAGACACTGACGCCGAGCTCTCGCGCGCGCTCGACGGTCTCGATCGTGGGCTCGAGATTGGCGTCGTCTGAGGCGCCAAACACGAGACTGCCCACCTCCTTCGCGAGGGCGGCGATTTGGAGCCCGCTCGATTTGGTCTTTGTCGCGACCGGCGCGACGACCGGGCCTCTGCTCAAGGGGGTGCGTCGCGAAGGTAACCGACTTCACATGCAAACGCTCGCGATGCGGAGCAATACCGGGACCGTGCGCTACACCGAGTCGTCGGTGCGCGCCGATCGTTTCGACGCGCACACGTAGCCGGGAAGCTGGCCGGTCGCGGGCTACGGCGCGCCGATCGAAAGATCGTCGAACAAGGTCGCGGCGTCAGCTTTGGTCCACAGACCAATAGCGCCCGCCGCCTGGTGCGTGGAATCCTCTATGCTGAGCACCGGGTCGTCATCGACGAACAAGGTCATGCGCGCCCCCTCGGCCACGACCCGCAGGCTGTGCCAGAGACTCGGGTCCAAATCGATGTCTGTTCGACCAAGAGCGCGGCGCGAGCCCGCCTCCACGACGTAGAACCGGACGTTGCTCTCCAGCGGGTTCCAACGCGCGATGTAGTAGTTGTTGGCATCCGTGAGCCGCCAGACCGGACCGCCGCCGCGGTCAAGCTCACCGGAGACGGCCTTGACCATCACGGAGATGTCGACGTCGGCGATAGAGACCGCATCGAGCACCGCGAGGTTGTAGGTCAGTTTTGGGTTGCGACTCTCGGTGACGCCAAACACGGTCGGCGGTGATGGTGCGTCGGGCACGGGGACAACGCCCCAGCGCGCAGGGGTGCCCGAGCCCGCGGTTTCGGTCGCACGGAATCCATTGGGGAGCGCGCCCGAGGGCTCGAAGGTCCACGTACGTGCGCCGGTCTGTGCTGCCGCGGACGCGACAGCAGTCGGTTCGGACTTACGCGACTGAGCGGCGCTGCTACCGGTCGCGGGTTTTGGGTCGGCGTTGTTACACGCTGTGCCGCACAGCAGCGCGAGGACGAGCATGGCGCGGACCTGGGCGTGCATCGCTGCCGATGCTACCCGACATCTATCGTCGGCGGCGCCAGCCGAGCAGGCCGAGGCCTAACAACCCAAGGGCGAGCGGCGCATTCGCAGGCGATGCGCCAACGCTGCACTTGCCATCGTCTCCGTCGCCGCCATCTGCCGCAGGACCGGTGCTCGCCATGGGCCCGTCGCCAGCGGCGCTGGTCGTACCGTCACCGTTCGTATGGTCTCCGCCAGTATCGTCGGCCTCGCCCGTACTGCCCGCCGGATCGCAACCCGGATTGGACACGAAACTGCCGCCGTCATCGTCACACTCGGTTGGGTTGTCCTGCAGCAGCACCATGACCAGCTCGGTCATATGCGCCGTGTAGGTGCGCCCCATTGGGTCCGTCACGTCCAGGCGGATCATCGAAGCCTTGCCGGTCATCTCTTCGGCGGCGACGAACGGGATCGAGAGACTCGTGCCCATGACCGGCTCGTTCTCGACAAAGGGCACCCACTCCGGCGAATCGTCCGCGATCGACCAATACAGGTCGATCGTAGAGCCTTCCATCGCCGCCAAGCAGCCCTCGAAGGTGGTCTCCCCGCCCTTGTAGAGGATCTGCTCCTTGGTCGTGATCGCAGCGCCCGGACCGGTCGCGGCCGGATCTGGATCGTCGACGATCTGCACGAATCCTGAGCGCCGCACGTACACGTTGAAGGCCGGCTCGTAGGTGTAGCCGTAGACCACCCACGGACCGGTGGCGAGTCCCGTGGTGTCCCACACAACGGGCTGGGCAGCGACGGCATCGGTGATAGCGCGGCGGTCGGCGTCCTCGGTAATGCGATCCCAGCAATCGCTCCACTCGCGGCTCAGATCGAGCACGTTGGCGTCTTGGACTTCCGCTGGGTCGACGTCGAGCGGCTTTTCCCCGGCGGCGACAACGTCAGCCCAGGCAACCCAGTTGGGGAGCACGGTTTGCGGGTTTTTGTCGCGACAGAACGCCAGGAACTGGTGCGTGCGGCTGTCGGTGACCTCGTCCTCCGTGACGTCGGTATCCGCGAACGGAATCGCGTAGGTCAGATCCACAGTTGCATCGACGCTACGGTCCACGATGGTCACGCACGGGCTGTCGTCCCAAATGACCGGCGTTCGCGGGTGCAGGCCGTTACCTGCGAAGGCGATCGCCGGAGCGAGAAGTGCGGCACCAGCCACGAGCGTGACGGCGGCAGGACGGCAAGACGCGCGGACGAAACCCAACATAGATGATCCAACCTATCGCGCCAGGACGGCTGCGACAACGTCTCGATCGCCGATGCGCGGTGTGGTTGAGGGCAGCTAGGGTGCCCCGTGCGGCGGTGGCGGCGCCACTGCGGGAGGGGTCAAGCACCACCAGGGTAGGGTGGCGAGGGCGAATAAAAACGGCCCACCGAGGTGTCGAAGCTGCCCAAAGTACGACACCAGGGTGGGCCAAACAGCGCGCTCGGGTCCCACGGGGAGACTCGAACACGGTGCTGCGCCGCGGATTCGGCGCAGCAGGACGGTGAGACATGCTCACCATCAACGACGCACGCCCCCGGCCGTGGTTGCGAACTCCTGCAACAAAAACGTGGGCCCGCCTCGGCGCGGGGCCCAGCCGTCGGCACGCTAAAGGCCTACGCGTGCTTGTCAGAGTCGTTTTTAGCGTTGTCGCCGCTCTTAGCGTCGGGGTCGTTTTTTGCGTCGGGGTCGTTTTTTGCGTCGTCGTTGTCGTCGTCGTCACCGGCGGCTGCGCGTTTGTCCTGGTCGCCGGCCGACGCGGAATCGCCGGTCTCCGACGCGTGGTCGTCGTCATCGTCGTCGT
>JAESSZ010000948.1 GCA_016763875.1 Nannocystaceae bacterium | reverse complement strand
CATCCGCGTGATGGCCCTCAAGTTCAGGACCCGCGCACGGCTTCGACGCAAAACGCAAAAACGGACAGCTAGAGTTCTCTAACTGCCCGTCCTTACTGGCGCACCCGGAAGGATTCGAACCACCGACTTTCGGTTCCGTAGACCGACGCTCTATCCAGCTGAGCTACAGATGCGTGGGGCGGGAACCTAGCAGGTGACTTCACCACTCGCAACCCCGTGCCACCCCAAAAACCACCGGCCTACTCGAGACCCAGGAACAAGGTCGCGAGCACAAACGCGTTGTTCGCCAGGTGCACGGCCATGGCTGCCGCGAGACGGCCGGTAAGCTGCAAGGTGGCCGCGAACACCAGGCCGAGCCACATGTACACCGCCAAGCCGGTGAGGTTGTTGTGGATCACCGCAAACGCAGCGCCACTGACCGCGTACGCGAGCAACGGACCGGAAAACCCGCGAATGCGTCGGTACAGCAGGCCGCGGAACAGCCATTCTTCGGCGATCGGCGCGAAGATAATCGCTGAGATCGATAGGACCACCGCGGGCAGCAGCGGGCCACCCGAGCGGGCGTCGTCAACGATTGCCACCACGGCCTTCTGTTCCGCGACCTCCACGCCAAGGAGTTTGACGACCAGACCGATCGCGATGCTGCCCGCAAGCGCGGCGAGAAACCCCGCGGCAACGATGAGACCCGTGCGGATGAGACCCGTGCGCGCAATGCTCTGCTTGGGTGGGGGCTGGTATTCGTCGTCGCGGGTCTGGCGCAGAGCCTCCGGGGGCCAGCGCGTCGTGACCTGCTGGTAAAAAAGTGCGGCGATTCCGGTGACGAACGGCCCGAACAGCAGGCCCACCGAAATAAGGGGGGTGTCCTCGGGCAGCAGGGCGCTAATCAGGGTGAACAGGATCGAACCTGCGGCCCAGCCGACCACCAGGCCCGCAAAGGCGAGTCCGAGCTCGGTCGCCGCCGGCCGGATGCCCTGCTGCAGCCCCATCGCACCGAGGATGCCCGCGGCGGCATCACCGAGCAAGCCGCCGCACACTTCTCCACGGTTTACGCCACGTGGTCCTTGCGCCGAAGAGCAATCCCCGTTAGCTTCGCGGCCCCTAAAACTTGGGAAACCTGATGGAGCGGTGGCCGAGTGGCTGAAGGCACAGGTTTGCTAAATCTGCGTAGGGGAAACTCTACCGAGGGTTCGAATCCCTCCCGCTCCGCAAACCTCGCGCCTCCACCCAACTTGGGCCTGGAGGCGCGAGTCGGTTAACGCGACCAACGCCAGGGCGCTGCCACCCGCGTGCCGACGCCAACCCCGGCGAGCACACCGAGGGCGTCGAAAACGAAGTCCATGACATCCGGGTGTCGTCCCCAGGGCCACCAGCCCTGGCCGACTTCGGTGACGGCGCCCAGCAGGACAGCGCCCGCCATGACCGCCCATGTGCGCGGACTGACCCAGCGCCACAGCCCGCCGACGACGGCAAACATGCCGAAGTGCGTCACCTTGTCCGCCCACACGCTAGGGATGATCACTGGCGGTGGCGGCATCCACAACGCGACGGTGACCGCCACCGTCCAACCGATCGCCGCAATCAGCAGCGCACGGTCCAGCAATCGAATGCGTTCGGGGTTCAGCTGGCCTTTTCTTCGGCCGCGGTCCAGGCGGAGATCAACTCGTTGTTGTCGACGATCCGGGAGTGGTGATGGCCCCACACGTCACTCACGTAGATCTGCGAGCCCGCCCCGAGTCGCTTGGTCAGGAATATCGCGCAGTAGTCTGCCTCGCTGCCCTTGACCAGACCGACCTTGGGAAGCGGCTCTTTGGAGACGGGGCAAAACAGCTCGCACTTCGAGCCAGGCGTGAGGTCTTCGAACCCTCGCTTGCGCTTGTCGCCGTGGATCGGGCTCATGTGCACCAACGCTTCGCGACCATCCGCTTTGACCAACAACGTGACCGCAGGGAATCCGTCGAAGGTCTCGTCCGTGAACCCAACGAGGTTGTCGCCCTTGGGCCCGAACGCCTGGTCGATGACGATGATGACGTTGTCCTTCACGCTGACTTGCAACTCAGGCCCTGGGCTCAAGCCGGTGATGTCCATGTGATCGAGATCGACGTGCTGGCGTGTCATCGTGTGGCTCCGTATTTCCGGTGACCTCGGCGGTGAGGCCCCCTAGCGAGAACACTACGAGCTGCGGAGATCCGCAAGCAATAATCGCGAACGGATGCGGACCGTACCCGGACCCCCCGCTGCACTTGGTCTCTGTTGTGGAACGGTGACCGCCTCAGCCCACCGGAACCTCGGCGGCTGCGGTCTGACACACGGGCGGGCAGTCGACACCGTTGGGCGCGTACTGCTCGTACGTAGGCGCCAGGATCTCGCCACCGATGGTCTCGCCATCGCGCACGATGCCAACTTCGATCACGTCCGGCTCGGGCCCGACGACGAACGCCACCGAGTGCGGCAGCGCGCTGAAGTTGTACAGAAGCCCGCAGGTGTCAGCGGACAGACACGGAGGGTCGCCGCCGCATGCGTCCGGCTCGCCCTCGATGCGGAACGTGCAGACCTCCGAAGCGCCGTCGGCAACGCTATGCACCTGGTATGCACCGCCCACAAACACGCCGCCCTGGGCCACGAGGCTCACCCTCAGTCCGCTGCTGCACTGCAGATCGCCGCAGCTTCCATCACCGGGAACCCGAGCGTCCGTCAAACCCTCGCCCTCGGACACCATGCACGCGCTGAGCGAGACAACGATCGCCAGGGACAGCCGCACCTCGCGAGTGTAGTGCCGTTCGCTCGGCGCCGCCCGCCACCACAGCCAGGTGCTCAGCGGTTCACAAGCCAGCGAGTCCCAGTTGCTCACCGGGCCGCGGCGGACGAACAAATGTGCTCGCGCGCGAAAGTGCCACCATGCCGGACATCGTATCCAGACCCAGTCGCGCGGCCGTCGCCGCAAACAACCGCGCAATCGCCTCCGCGTGCGGCCCTTCACCGACCATGCGTCGCTTCCATCGGGAGTCGTTGAGCTGGCCGCCGCGAATATCTCGCTGCCGCGAAAGCACCCGCTCCGCCCGCAGCGGCAGTCCTTCGCGTAGCCGCGAAGCGAAGACATCGGCGACGACGCCGGGCAAACGTAGCAAGATCGGGACGGCATACTTAGCGCCAGCATCGGCCGCCGCCTCAAGGATCCTTGGAATGTCGGCGTCCGAGAGTCCGGGGATGATCGGACCCACGTTCACCGTCACGTCCAAACCTGCGGCCGCCAGACGACGCACGATCTCGATCCGCCGCTGCGGCGTTGCGGCTCCCGGCTCGATGATGCGCGCCACGTCTCGATCCCAGATAGGGATACTCACCGCGATCGCCAAATGAGCCCGCCCCGCAAGATCGGTCAGCACATCGATGTCTCGCTCGATGAGCGGCGCCTTGGTGATGATCCCAACCGGGTTGCGATACTCGGCGCAGACTTGCAAACACGCCCGCGTGATCTTGTAGCTCGCTTCCAGTGGCTGGTAGCAGTCGGTCACGCCGGAAAAAAGCAGCAGCCCACCACGCCAAGACTTGCGGTCGAACACCGCTCGCAACAACTCGGCCGCACGTGGCTTGACCACGATCTTGCGATCGAAGTCCGTGCCCGCCCCCAAGTCGAGATACGTGTGCGTCGGCCGGGCGTAGCAGTAGGCACACGCGTGCGTGCAACCGCGATACGGATTGACCGAGTAGTCGAAGCCCAGATCGGGCGAGTCGTTCTTGGAAACGATGGAGCGACTGTGGTCTTCAAAGACCTGCAGCGCCGCGGTCGGCGGCTCACCGAGGTACTCGACATCCGGCCCGCCCCAGGGGTTGGGGGGATTGTCCACGGTTCGCAGCGGCATGCTCCCTGCGAGATCCTAGCAGGGACACTGGACTGATGTCCAGTACTTCAGAACGGCCCAGAACGGCAGCGAGGATCCTGCCCGCGGTTGTTGCGCATCATTTTCCTTGCTCGCCTCAATGTCGGGAGGCGATAGTTTTGAACACCCCCCGTTGCGAGACGCTCCTGCCGGCCGCTGAACATTGTACACAGCTTGGTTGCGGAAATCGACGTACGTTCGAGAGCGGACGATCGCATTCACGGCTTGCTGGTCGCGAAATCGCGCGCATGGTGCTGAGTGTGAAGCGTCTGCAGCGGCGAACCAACGGCGGAGTCTTCCGGCGAACAACGGGATTGGCGTCCAGCACGTTGGTCGCCTTGGCGGCGGGGTGCTCCCTCTCTGTGGCGATGTCATGCAACTGCGATCGACAAATCACGGAAACCGACGACCCCGATATTCTGGAACGCAGAGAACCACACTGCCGCGACCTTTGCGAAGTTCAGGTCAGCGAGTGTGGGGTCGGCGTCAACGAAGTCATCGACAGCATCGATACCTGCGTTCATGAGCGCGCGATTCTTGAAGGGACGCTGGTGTCAGGATGGGGCTACGTCGTGCGCTCAGACACCGACGAGTGTGCGCAGGAGTGGATCGCGTGGAAGGACTGCGTCGTGGAACTCTCGTGCGAACAGCAACAACTATATTTCAGACCCGCCGAGGCCGACCCACCGCATGCTCAGCGACCGTGCTTCGATGAGCTGCAAAAAAGAAGTACTTGCAGCGGGGCAAACCCTTGTTGTGAGGAGCAGTAGCGTGACTATTGCAAGAAAAACAGCAACCGTCGGTGGCGCCCTGCTGGCCGCGTCAAGTCTATTCGTCTTTGAGGCGTGCCAGAACGGCCCCTTCGACAACGTCACTTGTCCGGCTCACTGTTGGCAATCGACTCTCGACGCGACGGATATCCCCGACGACCCTTCGAATGAAGGCTACTTCGTTTCGTTTTGCTCATCACCGAACGGGGCATCCATCGACGCACCCATTCCACTGGCAAGCAACGGCTACAGCGGGGGATTCGCCGCGCGCGCCTGCTACGACAAGTTTGATTTGCTGAACAACTCGGAGACTCATTTTTTGCTCAAGGCCGCGGTCTCCGCAGACATGGCGTCCGAGTCATTGACGACTGCGCAACAGCAGGCATACGACGCAT
>JAESSZ010000947.1 GCA_016763875.1 Nannocystaceae bacterium | reverse complement strand
GGGGTACGTGGCTTCCAGAACAACGACGCCCTCCGTCGGCGAGTCCGATCCGCCAATGTCCGGGGTGAGGGGCTCGGGCACGCGGTAGATCCGAATGCTGGTGCGTACCAAGCCGTTGTCCCCGATGTCGCCCAAGTACAGATAGTCCTGACCCGGCGAAGGGCCGGGGCCTATCGCCATGTCCTCCCAATCAAGCGACTCGCCGCCGAGCGAGAACGTGCCCAGTAGCGCACCCGTATCGTCGAGCGCGAATATTTGTGCGTCGTGTCCCGAGTCGTTGTGGGTCCACAGGACATTCGAGTGGACTCGGCTCCACACGAGGCCCGACGCCTCGGAGATAGCCTTCGCCGTCACTGTCCCCAGCGCGACGCCGTCGTCAGGCGATGGGCACGCGTCCAACCACGGGTCTGGCTCAACTCCGGTACCGCTGGAGGAATCCGACCCGTCGCCGGTCGAAGTGCTGTCTGCCGACGGTGTGGCTCCAGTCGTGGCGCTGGTGCCCGTCACGGGGTCACTGGTCGTCGTGGCGTCCCCCGTTACGTCGGACCCCACGGAGGGATTGCTATACGCCGAGGGACTCCCGGGCTGCGCGCCGCAGGCAACGAGCAGCAAGCCGATCGAGGTGATACGTGGGTGGAAGGGCACTTGTGTACGACAAGGTTACGGCAACCGGCGTCGTGTCGCATCTCTGCACGCGCCATCCACCTCTCGGCAGTTTCGTGAAACTGCTGCCGCCCGCGGTGTCACCCCGTCGGGCGTGGCGGATCGGTCGTACCCGCGAGTAGCGACGCGGCCTGAATCTCGCGCCAAAACTCCAGGGGTGTTTGCGTGCGGCGTCGAACTTCGGGTTGCAGTGCGCTGTTGAGGGCCGCGGCAAATGGAGACCCCGTTTGTGCAGCTAACTCTTGTGGCCGCCCCTGCAGGATCTCCACTTGGGAAAACTGGTAGATGCTTCGACGCAGTACAGCGAGCAAGAGCAGTGCGCAGTGATAAACGTCCGTCGGCTTGCTGACCTGCCCGTACCTCGCCGGATCAACCGCCTCGGGCGGCTGCATCCACGGGGCCAAGATCGTTCCGGTCGTCCGGATTGAATGTTCTTCCCGCGCGATTCCAAGATCGCCCAGTTTGAACTGCAGGAACGAACCGCTCTCCGTGGAGATCACGTCGTTCGTTAGGCTCACGAACACGTTGCCTGGGTGCACGTCCTTATGGACGTGGCCGTGTCGGTGAACGAAGGCGAGCGCCTGCAGGATGTCGCGGGCAATGTGCGGGACCCACGTGGCGTCGACGCGCGGCAGAATGCGATCGAGGCTGTACAAGCACTTTTCCACGATGATGTAGAAGGCGTTGTTGTAGATGAACGCGTCGTGGATGTACGTGATGTTCGGATGCCGTAGCCGAGCCAGATTGCCGACTTCTCGCTCCCACTGCTGTTTGACTTCGTGGAATGGGGCCCCGGGTTTGAGCACCTTGGCCACCAGGGCGTTGGCCCACTCGTCGGTGCACTCGTAGACGTCACCGAAAGAGCCACTGCCGATGTGCTCACCCATGAAGTACGTCCCCGCGGCGCCGTTGGAGATCATCTCGCCCTCGCCGGGAGCGCGGAACGGCACGGCTGAGGGCAGGGTCGACGGCGCAGGGCTGCCGTCAGGGAGGCTTGGTCGAGTCTCTAGGCGAGGTCGTGTCGACATCGTCCCGTGCAAGTTACCACGCGTGGCGGTGCTCGCCTGCGAGTGTCGGTTCTTTGCTGCGCTCGCGAACGCGTGCTGCAATAGGCAACGCAGGACGCGTGGACCCGTCGATGCCAAGAACGCACGTACAGCAGATCCTCAAGGCCACCTCTCAGCGCTGGCAGCGACATCCTCGTCGCACAGCCACCGGACGTCGCACAGCCACCGGATGTCGCATAGCCACCGGACTAAGAGTAGGCGTCATCGCGCTCGCGTTCCACGGCGGCGGATCCGCTAGTGCGGGGGAACCGGCGTCCACTGCGAGCGAGCGCCCCGTTGAGGACGGATTCGAAGCGTGGGCCAGGCGCGAAGCGTCGCTAGCCGGTGGCGCTGTATCGGCGCTCACTGAAGTTGAACTGGATGGTGAACCGGGGACCGAGATGGCGGCGAGGATCTGCCACGACGACGGCTGGTCCGAGACCCTGCTTGTTCAGCGCCAAGGGCATCGGTGGCGCATCCCGCACGCATCGTGGGGTCACACGCAACTGTGTGTCCCGTCGAACTCCGGGGTGGGCTGGCTTGCGGAGTCCGAGGACCTGTCGCTGCTCGACATCGGCCCGGGGCTCGTGTCCCGACGACGACTGGCGATCGTCGAGGACGATGTGGTCGTCACTTCGCAGTGGCGCGCAGCAGGTACGGCTTCGGTGAACGTGCGGTGGGATCTGGCGAGCCATCGCGACCACGGGCGGCAGGGGCGGATCATTCGAGTCCGACGCGGCAATGTGGTCGAGCCCGAGCAAGGGGCGACCTTCCTGCTTTCGGGCCGATCAAACTGGAGCGGTGTGACCGACGGGGACCTTCGTGTTGTGGCGGAGCGCCGAGAGGACGGGTCGGTGATCCTGCGTGTCGCACTGGACGACGATGACCAAAAAGTGGGGCTCAGCGGAGACCGCATCACGGTGTGGTGGGTGGACCCGAGTCAATCCAAACGCGGCGGTCTCGACATCCGAACCGACGCCGATGGTCGTCTGCGTGCGATCCCGCTCGGGACGCAGAAACTGCCGTTGCAGGTCCACGGCTCGGTGCACAACCTCGAAGTTGTCCTGGATTGGGCGCTTTCGTCCGCAGACCTCGGAAGTCGAATCAGGCTGACGGTTGTGGCGCAGGACGTCGATGACGACGGGACGACCACGTTGGCGACGAGCCAGTACGATGGCCGTAACGTATCTCTGGGTGAGTTGCGGTACTTCCCCGGTGGCGGCGACTTCCCGGTCGCCGGGCATCGTGTCGCAAACGCGTCCCACCTCGACGTGCTCCCGTCGCTGCCTCGGCGCGAGCACTAGCGCCCTCGTCATGCACTGGCCCTCGTCACGAACTGGCGCGGGCCTCGATGATGTCGAGGCGGCGTTGCGTCACGAGTGCGCCGATCATGTCCCCTTCGACGTTGACCGCCGTGCGGAACGTGTCGAGTGGCCGCTCGACGACAAGCAAGATTCCGATCGCTTCCAGCGGGATCCCGACGGCGAGCATGACCATCTGCATCCCGGAGATCGAGCCGGATGGCATTCCGGGTGCGCCGACCGACGATACGACGGTCATCAGAAATACGGCGACCAGTGAAAATCCCGTCAGCTCGATCCCAAACAGGTGGGCGAGGAATACGGCGGCGATGCCTTCGAACAAAGCCGTGCCGTCCATGTTCATGGTGGCGCCCAGCGGCAGCACAAAGCCGCTCACGCCTTTGCTGACTCCAAAGTTCTCCTCGCAGGTCTTCATGGTGACCGGCAGCGCCGCGGAACTCGACGATGTCGTCAACGCCACCAGCAGCGGGGCGCCCGCGTAGCGAAGAAAATGTAGCGGGTGGACACGTCCCAGTACCCAGCCGAGCGTTGGCAGCACGAACAACCCATGGAACATCGTGGCGCCGAACACAACGGCGGAAAATGCTAGCAGTTCGCTGAAAAGATCGCCGCCTGCGCGCAACGAAAAATCAAAGACGATCCCAAAGATACCCAGCGGTGTGAACAGCAAGATCCACGTAAGGACCTTGCTGATAATCGCGTTGACATGGTGGACACCGGTAATCAGCGGGCTGTCCTTTGGGACCACCATGATTAAGGCAAACCCGGCGAGCAACGCGTTGGTGACAATCGCCAGAATGTTAAGGTTGGCCAGCGCATGGAACGGGTTGGACAGCGCCGTGTTCAGCATGCCCCGTACGATCCGAACGACGGAGTCACTTCCCGGGTCGATCAGCACGGGCGGTGGATCGCCACTGTTGACCTGGGTGGTCGCGAGTTGGTCCACGGAGATCTGAAGCCCGCTGGACTCCCACGGGTGAATGAACGTGACGACGAACAGGCCAATGCAGATCGCGATGAAGGTCGTTATGACGTAGTAGCCGATCGCGACCGAACCGATCTTACGTAGGCGCGTCACATCGCCTAATCCGAGCAAACCGCCCAGCAGCGAGAAGAACACGACGGGCGCGACCAGTAGCCGAAGCGCAGAGATGAACGTGTCCTTGAGCAGCAGGACGAATTCGTAGAACTCCGGTGGGCTGGCCATCGTGGGCCAGGTGCGGTCGCCAAACGTAACCGCGCAGACGTAGCCAGCGACACCTGCGGTCAGGACCCAAAACGAGAGGTTGCGATGCAGGTTGCGCAGAAAGGCCGGGAGCTCGCGCGCAGTCGCGTCGGTGGGCGGGGAAGTCGGAGAGTCCTGACTCATGGCTCGGCGCGACCATACCCTGCGGGTTGAGCCAGGGAGCGCAGTGACCCCTTCGTCAGTTCGCGGTGACATGTTGACGCGGTCTGGCGTGTTGTTTGGTCGGGGTTGCACCGCGGTCGCGGCCGGCCCGACGTAAGCCCGCGAAATCACATTGGCGGCGTTTCTTGCTTAGGTCAGGCGTATGGCTCGTCTGCGGTGGTTGTCGTTGTTACTCGTCTACTCGCTCGTCGTCGGTGCTCCGAGCAGCGCCATGGCTGCGCCGCCGGGCGAGGACCCGCCGAACGCCTCGCAGCCCGTGGTTGAGTCGCTGCCCGATGTCGCGGCGTTCAACCGCTGCGACAAACAGCCGGACACCGCGCGCTTCCGCATCACGTTGCCGGAGGAAGCGGAACTCAAGGACCTTGTGGGCTGGATCTCGAGCGTGAGTTGTCAGAAGTTCGTGTGGGATCCGGCCGTTCGTGGCAGCAAGATCACCATTATTGCCCCCGAGCCGGTGACCCTGGCGCAGGCCTACGGTGCGTTTCACTCCGCGCTCAAGGCGATGAACCTCGCAGTTCAGGACGCAGGCGACTTCTACGAGATCGTGGAAACAAAGGGCATCGCCGGACGCACGCTGCGGGTCGTTGGACCCGACGCCAAGCCGGTTGCCAGTGATCGGTTCGTGACGCAGATCGTTCGCCCGCACCCCGAACGTGCTGGTGACGTTGCTGCGGTGTTCGAGCACCTCAAGAGCGAGCACGGCTCGGTCGGCACAGTCGGCGAGATTGTGATCGTCACCGATACCGCCAACAACATTCGTCGCGCGATGCGTGTCGCTCGTCAGGTGGACGTTTCTGGGGATACCCGCGAGGGACTGTATGTCTACCCGCTGGAGTCGGCGGACCCCGAGGAGATGGCCAACCTCCTGCGCCAGATTCTCGGCGAGGCTGAAGAAGGTGCACCCAAAAAGTCCAAACGTTCGACGACGGCGTCCAAGCGCAAACCGAAAGCGTCGGCGCGGAGTGATTCGCCCATGACCGATGCCACGACTACGTCGGCGTCGTCCGCGACGGCGACACGGATCGTTGCAGACGTTCGTACGCGGAGTCTGTTTATCGTGGCGCCCCGCGAGGACTACCCGGTGATTCGCGAGCTCATTGAGCGACTGGACGATTCAATGGCTGGCGACCAGGGCGAGATCAGCGTGTTTCGCCTCAACTACGCCAATCCTGAGGAGCTGCAACCCATCCTCATGCAGGTCCTCGGCAATCGTAAGGACGATGCAGCGCAGTCGGTGACGGTGACCGCGGATCCTGCAACCCGGTCGCTGATCGTGGATGCGCCCTATCAGGAGACGCGAAGACTCGAGAAGCTCATCGCCAATCTCGATGTTGAGAGAAAACAGGTCTACATCGAGGTGTACCTGCTTGAGGTGACCATGGACCACAATCTGACCACGGGGGCTGGGGCTCACTTCGCGAGGGAAAACTCTGACGGAAGTCTGGGTGTCATCTCGACCAACCCATCCCTCGATAGCTCGTCCATTGCGCCCGGCACCAGTGCGCTCCAGGGCCTCGCCGCGGGAGTGTTTGGGTCGACTGTCGCCTCGCAGTTTCTCGGGCAGGACTTTCCGTCGTTTGGCGTCATCATTCAAGCGCTCGAAAGCAACACGGACGTCAATACGATCTCGGAGCCGCACGTGACGACCGCGGACAATCGCACGGCCAAGATCACGATCGGCGAAGTTGTTCCTTTCCGCGATGCGGTGTCGACCCCGGGAGGCACGGACGGAAACAGCGGTCAGTTTCCGTTGTCGAGCATCAGTCGCCAGCAGGTGGCGCTCGAGCTTGAGATCACCCCGCACGTCAACGACAAACACGAGGTCATGCTCGACATCAGCCTGCTCAACGAGCAGCTCTTGCCAGCATCGGAGAGTGACCTCGGGTTCAGTACCAGTAAACGAACCCTGGAGCTTCAGGATGTACTGGCGCACGATGGGCAGCCGGTGGTCCTCGGCGGGTTGATCAAAGAC
Organism: Nannocystaceae bacterium; assembly: GCA_016763875.1. Classification (GTDB taxonomy): domain Bacteria; phylum Myxococcota_A; class Polyangia; order Nannocystales; family Nannocystaceae; genus JAESSZ01. Next base: position 628 of record JAESSZ010000947.1, on the reverse strand, counting down.
GAGGAGAGCATCATCGAAACGAAGATACCGGGCCTCGGCTCAATTCCCCTGCTGGGTTGGTTGTTCAAGAGCCGCAAGCGTCCTAAGAACAAGGTCAATCTGTTGATGATCTTGGTGCCGCACATCATCGACTCTCCCGACGACGCTCGGCGCATTCACCAGCGGCGCATGGCGGAGCGAAGGGAGTTCGTCGAACGCGAGACCGCATTCAAGCGCAGGGATCTGTCGACGCACGTCAACTACCGGAAAAAGTCGGGACTTCTGGCGGCGGTTGAGGCCGAGCACCGACGCATGCGAGTCGAAGACAAGCATCGTCGCAGAGCCGAAGTTGAGCTTCGGCGCAGCGTACCGGCAGAGATCAAGACGCCATCCGAGCCGACGGCCGCGCTGGCGGTTGGAGACTGGTAGCTCGCAGCAATCACGGCGCCGTCACTACAGCACCAGCGCGTTCGTGCAGCTCGCGGTACCAGGCCAGGGCCGCGACGGTGGCGCCAGGCAATGCGTTTGTGCCCCAAACCACGCTTAGCGTGCGCGTCGTGCCGTCGTGTGTCTTGGTGCGCTGGCTGTCTTTGACCGCGTTGGCGCATGGACCATCGGCGTCGTGCAGACATAGCAGTCCTGTCAGCCG
>JAESSZ010000946.1 GCA_016763875.1 Nannocystaceae bacterium | reverse complement strand
GACCGATGAGGTCATCATCAACATGGGGCCGTCGCACCCGGCGATGCACGGCACGGTGCGCACCGTCCTGCGGATCGATGGCGAGACCATCACCGACGCCGACGTACAGATCGGCTACCTGCACCGCGGCTTCGAAAAGGAGTGTGAGAACTCCTCGTGGCAGCAGATTTTCCCGTACGTGGATCGGCTCAACTACGTCTCGCCCATGCTCAACAACACGGGCTTCGCGATGGCGGTCGAAAAGCTGCTCGGCATCACCAACGATGTGCCCGAGCGCGCCGAGTACATCCGCGTGATCGCAGGCGAGCTCGCCCGTGTCGCCGACCACCTGACGTGCATCTTCGCTTCGCTGGCGGAGTTGGGCGGACTCACGGCCTTTTTCTACGGCAACCTGGCACGTGAGCACATCTGGGACCTGCTCGAGGACCTCTCTGGCGCCCGCATGACCCACTCCTACGCCCGGATCGGGGGCGTGGCCTGGGACCTGACCGACGACTTCGAAGCCAAGTGCAAGACGAAGTTCGTCACGATCCGTGGCTACATTGCGGACATCCGCAAACTCGTCGAACGCAACCGTATCTTCCTGGACCGCATGGAGGGCATTGGCACGATCAGCGCCGACGATGCGATCTCCTATGGGATTACCGGGCCATGTCTGCGGGCAACCGGTGTGGCCTACGACGTCCGCAAGGACCACCCCTACTCGGTGTACGACCACTTCGACTTCGACGTTGTGGTCGCTGACGCAGGCGACAACCTCGCACGCTACCTGGTGCGAATGGAAGAGATGGCCCAGAGCCTGAGCATCGTCGAGCAAGCGCTCGTTCAGATTCCGCCGGGCGCGGTCATCATCGAAGACTCGATCATTGCGCTGCCCGCCAAGCGCGAGGTCTATAACTCCATCGAGGGCATGATAGCCCACTTCAAACTCATCACAGACGGCATCAAGGTGCCGCCCGGCGAGGCCTACGCTTACACCGAGGCCGGCAACGGTGAGTTGGGGTTTTACGTCGTCTCCGACGGTTCGGTACGCCCGTACAAGTGCCGATGCCGACCGCCGTCGTTCTACACGACCTCGGCGCTGCGGCAGCTCATCGTCGGGGCCAACATTGCCGACGTCGTCCCCATCTTCGGCTCGCTGAATATGATCGGTGGCGAGTGCGACCGCTAGGCGCGCGCCACGAGCCCTCAAATCCACCCACTCCCCCGCGCGACCCCGCGACTCACCGACATGGCGAACGAAATCCATCCAAGCGCGACACCCATCGTAGCGGGACCCGCCCCCAAGAGCGCACTCACGCCACCGCGAGCGCCCAACGTGCCCGCCGACCCCACGCCTGGGGAAGAGACGGTGACCGTCAACATCGACGGTGAGGACGTTGCAGTTCGACCGGGCACCAATGTGCTCGAGGCGGCAAAACTTGTCGGAAAAGACATCTGCCATTTTTGTTATCACCAGGGACTGAGCATCGCGGCGAGTTGCCGCCAATGCCTCGTGCAGATCGACAAGATGCCCAAGTTGCAGCCGTCGTGTCAGGTCGGCGTACGTCCAGGCATGGTGGTGCACACCAACTCCGAGGCGGTCCTCAAAGCACGACGGGAGATGCTGGAGTTCACGCTCAAGAACCACCCTGTCGACTGCCCGATCTGCGACAAGGCCGGCGAGTGCACGCTTCAGCGGCACTACATGGACCACGACCACAAGCTGACCCGGGTCGACGTCCCCAAGATCCGCAAGGCAAAACACAAGGACATCGGACGCGAGATCGTGCTCGACGCGGAGCGCTGCATCCTGTGTAGCCGGTGCATTCGCTTCTGCGAGGAGATTCCGGGCACGTCTGAGCTCACAATGGTCAGCCGTGGCGAGCACCAGTCGATCGATGTGCACTCGGGCCAGCGCCTGGACAACGCCTACTCGCTCAACACGGTCGATGTGTGTCCCGTTGGCGCGCTGACATCCAAGGACTTCCGCTTTGCGATTCGCGCGTGGGAGCTGAGCAAAGTGGACACGACCTGCAACGGATGCGGCACGGGCTGTGCCGTCGAGTTGCACACCAAACACGAGCAGGCCTACCGCGTCGTGCCGCGGGAAGACCACAGCGTCAACGGTCACTGGATGTGCGACGAAGGCCGGTCGACCTACAAGAGCCTCGATGCCGCAGATCGAGTCCGTCACGCAACCGTCGACGGCGAGCAAGTTGCCCTTCCCGACGCCATCGCGATTGCCGCCAAGCGCCTACGCGGCAAGCACATCGCAGTGGTGTTCTCCGCCACCGCGACCAACGAGGCCAACCTCGCACTGGCTCAACTGGCCGACCTGCTCGGTGGCGAGCGCTTCGTCTTGGGCCGCCCGCCCGGACGAGGCGACGAGATTCTTCGCGACCGCGACAAGAACCCCAACTCGGCCGGTGCGCTCGCAGCCACGGGCGCGGTGTCCAAGCACGAGGGGGAGTTGGCGCTTGAACTGGCCGGCCGCGCGTACGAAGCGGTCATCGTACTGGCGGACTCCGGAGAGTTGTCGGAGGTCTCGCTCGGCGGGCTGCGCGGTATCACCTCCGTGTGCCTTGCCGACCGACACACGCCGCTGGCCGACGCGTGCACGATCCTCCTTCCCGCCGCGAGTTGGGCCGAAGTGCTGGGTTCCTACACCAACCGGCAAGGCAAGCTGCGATCGGTACAGCCAGCGTGGCGCGCCGAGGGAGATCGGAAACACCGCGCGGATCTCATCCGCGACCTCCTTTTGGCCATGGGGCAACGGGACGTCCCGACCGCCCGCGAGCGCACTCAAAGACTCGCGGAGGCGCATCAACATCGCCAACTATCGCGCCTGGCTCAAGACCCAACACCCGCCCGCCCCACGCTGCTGCGATGGGCCAACTCTAGGGGCTGAGGAACCGCCGAGATGACCGCCAATCTGCGTTACCTGCTGCTGTCGCTCTTCACGCTCGTCGGCCTCGTGCTGCCATCGACAGGCTGCGGCGACCCGCCCTCGGGCATCGATACCCAACTGGAGATTCGTACCGAGCCCGGGGAACTCGTATTTCACCCAGAGACGGCCGAGATCGAGATCGCCATCGTCAACAACCGCGACGTCGACCTGTTCGTTGGCGACTTCAGGATCGAGGGCCCGGACTGGCAGTCGTTCGCGATCATCGATGACATCGCTGCCAGCGCGCTGCCCAAGGGCGCCAAGATCTCGCTGCGAATCAAGGCCAACCCGGGCGACTTCGTCGGGCCAGGCGAGCATCGTTCGGCGGTGAGACGCAAGGGCGAGGCGTCCGGAAAAGTTGGCCACAACGAGTTCCGTGTGGGCAAAGCGCAACTGGTGTTCACGGTCAGCGAGCCGTTGCAGCAGCATGAGTCGTTCACGCAAAGCGTGCAGGTCAGCTTCGAAGACCCATCGTGGTGGCAGCAGTACGCCCTGCCGGCCGCGGCGAAGATCCTCATGCTGGTGATGGGCTTCATCATGCCGTTGGCGTCGCTGCTGACGTGGATGGAGCGCAAGCAGAGCGCGATGATGCAGGACCGTATCGGTCCCAACCGGGCCAACATCCGGATCGGCAGCATCAACCTGCGATTGTGGGGCCTGCTGCACATCGCCACCGACGGTCTGAAGATGCTCTTCAAAGAGGACTTCATTCCCAAGCGGGCCCACCGCGCCCTGTACACGCTCGCCCCCCTGTTCGGACTCATCCCCGCCCTGGTCGTGTTTGCGATCGTGCCGTTTGGCGACGCTCTTTGTTACGACGGTCTGTTCGATACGCTGTCGCAAGCCGACGTCGACCAGTGCGCAGCCGGACGTGGCGGTACCGCGATGCAGATCGCCCACATCGACGTGGGCCTGCTCTACTACTTCGCGATCGCATCGATCGCGACGTACGGCACCGCGTTGGCGGGGTGGTCCAGTTACAACAAGTGGGCCGTGCTCGGAGCGCTCCGCGCCTCGGCACAGATGATCTCGTATGAGGTTGCGATTGGCCTGTCGCTCGTCGGTGTGCTGCTGGTGTACGGAAGCCTTGAGCCGCACGCCATCGTCCACGCCCAGATGGACTCGTACTGGGGCATCGTCTTGCAGCCGGTCGCATTCATCCTGTTCTTCACGGCCGCCATCGCCGAGACCAAACGCGCGCCGTTTGATCTGCCTGAGGGTGAGTCGGAGATCATCGGTTACTTCTTGGAATACTCCGGGATGCGCTTCGGCTTGTTTTTCCTCGCCGAGTTCATCGAGGTGGTGTTCGTATCGGCACTGCTCGCCACGCTGTTCCTGGGCGGCTGGACCCTGCCGTTCGGACTCATTGGCGCCTCGGGGTTCACCAGCGAGTTGGCGGCACAGTTGTTCTTCGCCGGCGGCGGGGCGCTGCTGACAGCGCTCGGCGTGCTGATCTGGCGCACGGGGCCTGGCGGCGAGCTGGTCGGGGGCGCCATAGCTCTGCTCGGACTGGGGCACCTGTTCCTCGCGACTTGGTCGCTCGCGACAGGCTGGGGCACCGAGCTGCCGCATCTGGCAATCGTGCTCATCGGCATGCTGACGTGGGGCCTCAAGATCCTGGTGCTGTGTTGGTTGCAGTTGCTCATCCGCTGGACGCTGCCGCGGTTTCGCTACGACCAACTCATGAGTCTGGGCTGGAAAAGCCTGCTGCCGCTGTCGATCGCCAACATCGTGCTGACCGCAGTGGTGGTGTTCTTCATGATGCCGAGCGCGGACCGGGGGGATCAGGGCGCCAAGCCGGTGCGTGACGCCGCCGGCAACCCACTGGACGCGCGGGTGCAACTGGTCGACCCCTCTGCCGCCAAGTCCGTACGCCAACCACCGACCCGGAGACCTGGACAATGACAATTGGTGTCAAGAAAGTCTCGCTGACGCGGACCACTCGCGATCAGATTTTCCTGCCAGCGATCTTCGAGGGACTGCTGACAACGGCCAAGCACTTCTTCAAGAACACCCTGACCCCTGGTATGGGCGACATCGAAACCATTCGCTACGGCGATCCCGATGTCGACGTCAAGGACTACTACCCAGACCGTTTTCGCGGCGTGCACCGACTCATGTACCGCGAGGACGGCTCGGTGCGGTGTGTCGCGTGCATGTGCTGCTCCACCGTGTGCCCGGCAAACTGCATCGCTATTGAAGCGGAAGACCGCAACGACGACCGCGAGAAGGCGCCGCTCAGCTTCGTCATCGACGAACTCAAGTGCGTCGTGTGTGGCTTTTGCGTCGAGGCCTGCCCGTGCGACGCGATTCGCATGGACACCAAAGAGCATATGCAACCGACCGAAACCCGTGCGGAGGCCGTGCTGGGTAAGGTCGATCTCATGAGCCGTGGTGGACCGAGCGTTGCCGTACAGGGCGGGGTGTCACCCGACTACCGGGCCGAGGCTCCCAAAGCCGACCCGCGATTCAGCCACGATCCGCGCTAAGCGGGCGCCAGCCAAATCTGCTCACGCCGTCGCAACGTCGAGGACAGGAGTCAGGACGGCGGCCATCACGGCCAACAACTCCGCCTGCCGGAACGGCTTTTGTAGAAACACCGTGCGCACGTCGAGACCCAGCTCGTCGGCGGCGCCCCCGGCGAATCCCGAAACGTAGACAGCTGGGGTTGCGGGGTTGAGCGCACGGGCCATCTCAACCACGACATTACCGTTACCGTCCGGCAGCAAGACATCGGTGATCACGATGTCGAACGCCGTTTCGTTGATCCGGGCGCGCGCAACCGCAATCGTTGCCGCCATGACAACGTCATGACCACGTTGCGACAGCGAAAACGCCAGTGTCTGGCGCAGAGCCGCATTGTCGTCGACGAGCAGGATCCGCTGTCGTGGCAGCGGCGCGATGTCTACGGCGGGCGGTGCCACCTCGGCCAGGGCTACGGCGGTCGGAAGCAGTACCTTGAGTCTCGTCCCCTCGCCCAAGGTCGAGGAGACCGAGATCGTTCCCCCCGCGCGCTGGACGAGATCGCTGACCGTCGACAACCCGATCCCCGTACCGCGCCCCTCAGCCTTGGTCGTGTAGAACGGCTCAAACATGCGCTGCTGGACATCGAGCGGGATCCCCACCCCGCTGTCTCGGACGGTGAGTTCAAGCTGACCGCCGGAATCGCTCGAAGTCACGACGATGGTCCCAGTCCCGGACATGGCGTCTCGCGCGTTGACGCAGAGGTTGAGCATCACCTGCCCCAGTTCCTGCGAGGCGAGCGCCACCACGGAGTCGGGCGCCCCGAGTTCGAGTCTGAGCTCGATACGCTCACCGACCACTTGGTCGATGAGCGTGAACTGGGCCCGGATCTCGCGATCCAGATGGCAGCTCGCCGCACCGACGGTGTGTCGCCGCGCCAGGCCCAAGAGCTGCCGCGTCACCGCGGTCGCGTGCTGCGTGGCGTCGAGGATCGTCGACACATTGGTCTGGGCATCTTCGGAAATCTCTTCGTAGGTCAGCAACTCTGCCGACATCACGATCGACGCCAGCACGTCGTTGAAGTCATGGGCCACCCGTGCCGCCAAGCGACCTATCGCCTCCAACTTCTGGGACTGCGCTTTTCTCAGGTCCAGTTCGACCTCGCTCGTGACGTCGCGCGTGAGACCCAGTGCGCCGACCTTGGCCCCGTCTTTTCCGTACAGAGCGTGGATTCGGATGTGGACGTGCCGAATCGCCCCATCGTTGCCGCGGCGCACGCGATAACGAACATCGGTCGACTCGCGGTGGGTGAGGAAGTCCGCGATCTCGCTGCGAAGCTGCGCCACATCGTCCTCATGGACCACCTTGGCCCACCCCCAGCCCACCATCTCGTCCCACGTCAGCCCGAAGGTCTCATGCAAGGCCGTGTTGGCGTACAGGCAACCGTCCTCGACGTGGTCCATGTAGATTCCGAAAGCTGCCTCACGAAAAACAACCTCGCAGGACGCATCGCTCAAGCCCAAGGTTGCGAGCGCGCGAAGAAGCTCCGGTTCACCCATGACGTAAGGGTACATTTGTGCTCGTGGCCAACGGCACATAAAGGTCGTGCAGAAAGGGGCCGGACCGCGATCCGCCTCACCGGACCACAAGACATCGATCGCGGCTGTCGGGCTAGGCGCTTTCTGAACAACCGGCCAGTCACTCGGGCTGTTTTTCAAGCCGGCCACAATGCTCGGCGCGGGCAGCCGACAAATCTCGAGGCACCGCCCGCTCAGTAGTCGATGCTCAGGACGTAGTCCCCCGCGTCGCTGAAACCATCCACCGTGATCAGCAGCCTATCGCCCGCTTGTACGATAAGCACCACGCTGGACGTGAGGCCGTTGGTGTCGTCATTACACGCCAAGAGCCCTCCGTCGCACTGCTCTTGCACGGCCAAAACGGTGTCGAAGTTCGAGCCGACCGTGCTGATCGTCAGGATGCCGCTGAGGGGAGCAAGCCAAGAGAAGACGACGTCCTCGACCCCGCCACCGCCACAGTCGGAGTCCGTGTCATCGCCGGCGCCCAGGGTGCTGCCTGAGGCGACACCAACCCCGAGAAGCGAAGCAAGGTCGAAGTCCGCGCAAGCGAGGCTCGCAGCCGCGGGCGAGGCACACAGCAACTCGCCCTGACAGATCATGCCACCGGGACAAGTCTGCCCCGCGCTGCAGTCGAGCGTGCAGTCCGGGACACCATCGCTATCCCAGTCCACCTCGCAGGCCACGACCGCGGTGCCGCCAGGGGGCTTCGGTGGGCAAGCGGCTGCATCTCCGCCACAAGCGAGCCCGGAGCATACGGACCACGCGGGTGAATCGAAGACCAGGCAGGCTTCCGAGTCCAGGCAGCTCGATGGGTCTTCCAGGCAGTCTGTGAATCCGTGCACCGGCCACAAGCAGTGCTGCCTCATGAAACACTGCATATCCGACGGACAAGCGGTCTCACCGTCGCACGCCACGACGCACTCCCGCACGCCATCACCCGTGACGTCCTGGCAAGCCGGCACCCCGTTGGTGCCCGCAGGCGGCGAGCACTGCGAAGCGTGCTCGCACCCAGAGGCGAGGCAGATGCCAGCGGTCGGCGCGGCGGGTATGTCGACGAAGCAAAACTCTTCGTCGCCACACGCCGCGGGGCCTACCCCACTGACGCAGTCCGCGTAACTGAGCGACTGAAAATCGGGTGGAGGATCGGTGGTCGCGTCATCGACGTCCTCATCACCATCGGGCCACGTGGCGCTACTCCACGGACCGTCGCCCGAGGTTGAGGTCGTGCCGTTGTCCGACGTCGGCGTGGCGGTCCCAGCATCAGCCCCAGAATCGGTGGCGGCCGCCCCGGAATCCGTGCCGCCCGGATCCGGGGCTCCGCCGGATGCCGCAGGTTC
>JAESSZ010000945.1 GCA_016763875.1 Nannocystaceae bacterium | reverse complement strand
TCAGTTGCGCTGTGGCCTGTTCGAAGCCGCCGAGGGCCGCGCGCTGGCGGGTGAGGGGCCCGCTGCCAGCACGGCGACCGACAACGCCCAGTTGGTCGGACTGCTTTTTGACGCGGCGATGCAGCTCGATGGGGTGTCGTTGATCTCGGGATCGGAGGACACCGTGTTCGCCGTGCCCAACGCGGATGACCCGACTGTCGCCGCACAACTCGAGGCGGGGGAGTGGTCCGCGTTCGAGGTCGATCTGTCGACATTGGGGGAGGCCATCGCCGCCCACGTCACTTCGTTTGACTCCGGACCTGGGCGCGATGCGCTCAAGGCCGAACGGGATCGTCGCGGTTGCATCGCCACCGCGCGTTACTCTGTGACCCCCATCATCTCTGACTTGCCCGCTTGCGCCTGAAGCGCTTAGGAGACCCTGTCATGCACCGTTCCAACTTCATCGACGCCCGCTGTACCCCCACTGGGATTGCGACTGGACTGGTGACCGTGTGTCTTTCGCTGGGCGCGTGCAACGAGTCCTCCGACTCGCAAAGCGGCAGCGCGGGCCAGGTTTGCGCAGGAGCCAAGTGCGACAACGCCGAGCCCGTGGACGATCCTGAGCCCAGCGGCGAGCAGGAGAACTTCGACGGACTGCGCGACTTCTCGGACCCGATCGCGGTCTGGCTCCTCGACAACGCAGACGACGATGGCGTCGTGCGTGTCGACTATCTGGACATGCTGGTCGACATCGCGCGGCTGCAGGGGTGCGCGACCGATACCATCGACAGCTACGTTATCTCGGACGAACTCGTTGTGGGGGAGGGCGGCGCATTCCCGCGGATCGTCAACACCGTCTGCAGCAACGATCGTACCAAGGCCGACATCGCTTTCTTCGCGCTGTCGTTCCCCGATGACGACGGCACGGATGTCGACCCGCGCAACGTCGAGATGTTTGCGTGGGACTCCAAGACGCGGACCTATCGCTTCTACAAGATGCAGCCCATCGAGGGCGACAGCAAGGCGATGCAGTTAGAGATCGAGCCGGCCGAGTGCGCCGACTGCCACGGCGTTCCCAGCAACGTCGATGGCTCGTTCATGCACATGTTGCCGATCATGAACGAGCTTTCCGCGCCGTGGGAGCATTGGTTCGCTGCACCGGTGAGCATCAACCACGTCGTGGATGCGGCGATCCTGGAGGCGCCCAACTACAAGCGCATCGCGGGGGTGGACTCACCATTCCTGAAGTCTGCGGCGCGCCTGGAAAACACGATTCGAGCGGGCTTCTCCCAGCGCGTGGCCATCGCCCGCTTGCGGACCCGTCGGGCCAAACCCGCCGAGCCAGCTGTGGCGATGTCGTTGCTGCGTCCATTGTTTTGTGACGAGCAGGTCACCTACCAGACCGAGGATGGGGCCAGCGGTATCATCGGGTCGTCGGCGGCAGTCGATAGCGGTTTCCACTCCGCGTATTTTGCCCTGCAGGGTGTGGGTTGGCCGTGGGAGTGGTGGAATGACCGGATCATGCGGCTGGCGCCACCCGGTGCCCCCGACGCCGTGAACATGATGCCGGTGCGTGGCGAGGCGATGATCGTCTACGAAAAGCAGCTCATGGCTTCACGCGGCCTCAAGCCGCTGCAAGTGTTGCGGGTGCGTGCGCTGGATTGGGGCAACCCCGCGATGTCCAAGTTTCGCTGCGATCTGTGGCACTCGGCGGCCGAGCGGGTGAAGGCCAACCCACCCGAAGTCACCGCCACGACCCGCAACTCGCACCTGCTAAAGGGGCTGCTCGAGGAGATCCTAACGATCGTCCCGAAAGACCATGGCTTGACCGGGGATCTGCCCGACCGAATCGCGATCGCACCGCGGGCGGACGACACCGTTGTGTCACTCAAGTTCGCAGACGAGAGTCTGCAGGAACTTGCCGAGACGCTCGCGGCGTCGGCGATTGATGTGGCCGAATGTAACGCCGATGGCGAAGGGGTTTGCGAGCTCGGCATTCGTGCCCTGGGCGAGACGCTCGAGACTCACTTCAAGTCGATCGAGTTGGGCGGCCGCGATGCGCTCAACGCCGAGCGCAATCGTCGGGGCTGTCTGGCGCGCCGCTTTTACGCCAACCAGCCGTTCATTCCGGACTTGCCGAGTGAAGACGAATGCAGCGCGCTGCTGGGATTCGAACTCGAACCTGAGTCCGATCCCACCACGGGTGGGGAGAGCACGGGCGAACAGTCCACTGGCGAGGAGACTATGGGCGAGGAGACTGTGGGCGAGGAGTCTATGGGCGATCCCACCACGGGCGGTGCGGAACCAGTCGTCGCGGGGAACTGTTGCGAGGTTCGCGCCGAGCCCGGATGCGAGAACGCAGTCGTGCAGGCATGCGTCTGCGACAACGATGACTTCTGTTGCGAGACCGAGTGGGACCAGGTCTGCGTGAACGAAGTGGCCTCGTTTGGTTGCCAGCCCGCCTGCGAGTCGTAGGCGCATTCGCGCGCGCCGAAAGTCCCAAAATCCTCCGCTGCTCGGTGGTCGATATTACGGAAAAGGTACGCCGATCAGTGTCAAAGTAGGTCGAGGTGGGGGACTTACATACGATGAGTGTCGCGAGCAGAGGACCGAGATGGCTGTCGTGGCTGGTCGGTGGCTGTTTACTCGGTGGGCTGCTCGGCGGTTGCGCGAAGGGGGAAGACCTTATGGGCGGCGGGTTCGGTGGTCCGGGTGGGGTTGGCACCGGCAACGGGCAGACCGAGACCTCGGACGATGGTGATCCCGGGGCCGATGGTCCGCAGGGCGATGCATGCCTGATGAACAACTGCGCCCAGGACCTCGAGTGCGGGGGCTGCCAAGACGGCGCGACGCTGTGCGATACGGACGAGGGTCGTTGTGTGCAGTGCGACCCCGAGAACCAGATCGGCTGCGAGGCCGGCGAGGTCTGCACTGACTTTGGAAACTGTGTCCCGGATGGCCTGGGGTGTCCGACCGCGGACGGCTTGCCGACGGTGAACTGCAACGCCGATGCCGACTGCGCGGCTTGCGATCCGCAGCATCAGGTTTGCGACACCGCGAGCAATACCTGCGTGGCGTGCTCCGACCAGGATGAAGACGCGTGCCACAGCGTGGAGCACTGCGAGGCAGGGGCTTGCGTTGCCAACTGTCCGCAGGACTGCAACGCCGACGCGGACTGTGGCGCGTGTGGTGGGGCGGGTCACGAGGCGCACGCCTGCAACGCGCACGTCTGTACGCAATGCAACAGCGCCAACCCCTGCCCAGGTGGCCTCAGCTGCAATGCGCACGGGACCTGCGTGGAGGTCTGCGGCCTGCCCGGTGCCGTCGCAGGCACGTGTGACGCCGACGCCGACTGCAGCGGCTGCCCGGGGGATGCGACGCACTGCGTGGTGCCGATCAACGGCGGCCACGGTACGTGTGGCGCCCTGGCGACGGGGTGCTCCGACCTCGGCAACGGGGTGGTTGTATTGCCGGAGCCGTTCGATCAGGTGACCAACGCGTGCAGTGACGACGACGACTGCGCTGGCGTTGGCGTGCAGTACAACGTCGGTAAACTGCTGCGAGAACTGACGGGGCTCGATTCGATCGACGACGCAAACATCGAGTACCCGATGAACGCGTGCGCGGCGGCCACGATCAGCGTCGGCAGCACGTCGGTGAGTTGTGGGATCTGCGTGCCCTGCCAGGAGGACAACGACTGCCAGGACATCGACGTGGACGACGTCGCTGGTGATGCGTTTGGACCCCTCGGGGCTATCGCCTCCGCGATACTGTTGGACCAGTTGTTTGGGCCCAACGAGCACACGATCTACATGTTCTGCCAGCCCGTCGCCGGAGACTACGGCGTGTGTGCGCCGTGTCCGTCGCTGTTGTCGGACTGCGCGGGGCCAGCGGGGGGCGGTGGTGGCAGTGGCGAGTGTGGCCACGACACGTGCACAACGGGTGATCCGCTTGACCCCAGTTGCGGGACCTGTGCCCAAGCCGTCTGCGAGGCCGACAACTATTGTTGCGCGACCGAGTGGGACGAGATCTGCACGGACCACGTTGAGACGTACTGCGCCGGAAGCTGCAATGGTGGCGACGGGGGCGCGTGCACACACAGCGGATGCGAAGCTGGCGCCGCGCTTGCGGGCAGTTGCAGCGACTGCGCCGCGACGGTCTGCGATGCCGACCCGTACTGCTGCCAGACCGAATGGGATGAGATCTGCACCGGGCTCGCGGATGACTCCGCCGTCTGCGACTGCGCGGGCGGGGGCGCATCTGGCTGTGCGCACGACGAATGTTCGCTTGGAGGCCCTCTGATCTCCGGCTGCTCTGCGTGTGCGACCGCCGTGTGTGCGGCCGACGACTATTGCTGCACAACCGACTGGGACCAGTTCTGCCTCGATGAGGCGGAGGGGGCCGCGGCTTGCGCGTGTTGAGCCGCGCAAACCACCTCTAAGCCCACACTGAGCCGTGATACCGTGGTGCCGGGCAGGGCACGCGAACCGCGACCTAGCCCCACGGATTACGCTATGGCTTTGTCTTCCTCGATTAATATTTTCTCCCGTTTGGTTCCATCGGTCGGCGCCTTGGCGTTGGCGCTGTGCGTCACCGGTTGCGCCGACGGCGGCTCGGCAACCTCGGTGGGCACGACCACCGGAACCGTGCCGCTGACGACCGGCGTGGACGACGGCGTGGACGACGGCGTGGACGATGGCGTGGACGACGGCGTCGATTCCACCACCGACGGCGATGACACCGACACCGGCAGCGGTGCGTGCATCATGAACAACTGCACCCAAGACGCGCACTGCGACGGGTGCCCCGATGGTGCAACGATCTGCGACACCGACCAGGGCCGCTGCGTGCAATGCGATCCGGAGAACCAGGTCGGGTGCGCGGCTGGCGAGGAGTGCACCCAGTACGGAAACTGTGTGCCAGAGGGCTTGGAGTGCCCCAGCGCCGACGGGTTGCCTCAGATCGACTGTGGCAGCGACGACGACTGTGCCGCCTGCGCGCCACAGTTTCAGGTTTGTGACGATGGGGCGTGCACCGCGTGTAGTGACGACAACGTCGGCATCTGCCAGACGGTCGAGACCTGCCAAGAGGGCGCTTGTGTTGCGTCGTGTCCGGAGTCCTGCACTGGCGACTCGGAGTGCGCCACGTGCGGTACGGGCGGCCACGAGGCCCACGCCTGTCACAATCACGAGTGCGCGCAGTGCTCCTCGACGTTCCCGTGCCCCGAAGGCGAGCAGTGCACCGATCAGGGGGTCTGCATTCGAATTTGCGGGATCCCAGGGCAGGTGACGGGCACCTGCGAAGAAGACACGGACTGCGCCAACTGTCCTGGCGATACGACCAACTGCATCGCGCCCGTCAACGGCGGACACGGTCAGTGTTCACCCGAGGTCGCGGGATGTTCGGATCTCGGCGACGGCGTCATCGTGCTTCCTGCGCCCTACGACCAGTTCACCAACACCTGCAGCGACGACCCGGACTGCGACGGCGTCGGCATTCAGTACAACGTCGGTGCGTTACTTCGTGACCTGACCGGGATCAACGCCATCGATGACGCGAACATCGAATACCCGATGAGCAAGTGTGCCGAGATTACCGTCGGCTCTGGTGGCACGAGCATCTCCTGCGGGATCTGTGTCCCCTGCGAGGTTGATGACGACTGTATGGACATCGACATCGATTCGGTCGCGGGCGACGCCTTCGGTCCCTTGGGTGCGATCGCGACGGCCATCCTGTTGGACCAACTCTTTGGCGACAGTGACCACCTCATCCACATGTTCTGCTCACCGGTAGGCGCGGGTTATGGGATCTGTGCGCCGTGTCCGACGCTGCTCAACGACTGTTCGGCGCCTCCAGGCGGCGGCTCTGGTAACTGCGACCACGACGTTTGCACGGCCGGCGATGCGCTGGACCCGACCTGCGGCTCGTGTGCCGCCAGCGTGTGTGCGACGGACGACTTTTGCTGCAATACGGCGTGGGACCAGACCTGCGTCGACTCGGTCGAAGACCAGTGTGCTGCGGGTTGCGACGGCGGCGGTGGCTGCAGTCACGGCCAGTGCGAGGAGGGCGAGGCCCTCGACGCCAGTTGTGGCACGTGCATCTCGGCGATCTGCTCAGCGGACCCGTTCTGCTGCCAAACGCTTTGGGACGACGTCTGCACCGCATTGGTCGACACCGAGTGTGGCGGCGATTGTGGCGACGGCGGCTGTGCCCACAGCCCGTGTCAGCAGGGTGGACCGTTGCCTGACGACTGCTCTGACTGCGCTACGGATGTCTGTGCCGCGGATGAGTTCTGTTGTGCGACGGACTGGGACGCGCTGTGTGTGTCCGAGGCGGTCATGCTGTGCGACGAGTGCACAGCCGGCGGTTGTGCCCACGACGAGTGTCAAGCCGGTGGGCCGCTGGATGCGACGTGCTCGGCGTGTGCGACCTCGGTCTGCGCGGACGATGAGTTCTGCTGCGAGACGAACTGGGATTCGCAGTGCACCGACAACGCCGCCGAAGACGCCGCCTGTAGTTGCTAAGCGGCGAGGGGCCAACCAACAATCGAATCGCCCCTCGTCAAAGGAGACCCCGGGAGACCGGGGCTCCGAGGGGTGGCGCTCCGAGGGTTGTTGTCGACGGCTTGTGTCCGCTTAGACCGGCACGGTGCCGCTGAACACGACGCGGGCCGGGCCGCGCATCGAGACCCCGCGGCCACTCTCGCGACCTTGCCCGCTCGGCACGGTGATCATCAGGACGCCGCCGGGCAGGGCTACCGCGACCGGCACCTCCGAGCGGACCAGATCCGCAGCGACCGCAGCGGCCACGGTGGCGCAGGCGCCCGTGCCACATGCGTCCGTGATGCCGCAACCCCGCTCCCACACCCACAACACAATGGAGCCGTCGGCTTTCACGGCGGCGAACTCGACGTTGGTACCCTGTGGATAGAGGGCGTCAACGGCGATCGCGGGCCCGAGTCTGCGGGCCAGCGCTTCGGGATCGTCGGCCTCGCTGACGAACGTGATCGCGTGCGGGTTGCCGATTCCGACGGATGCGAAGCGGCGTCCCTCGCCGCCCTCAGGCGTTTGATGCCCCCCGAGCGTCGTGGGGCCCATGTCGACCTCGACCTCGGCAGACAGGCCGGCCGTGGCGGGTCCCCGTGGCCCTGGGGTAACTCGGCAGGCCTTGGGGCCGGCATCGGTGTCGACCAGCACGCGCGACAGTCCGCGCTTTGCGGCGACCCACAGCGCGACGCAGCGCAGGCCGTTGCCGCACATCTCGGGTCGCGAGCCATCGTGGTTGACGACCCACATCGTCGCATCCGCATCGGGACCTGAACCTGGGCCCACCAAGAGGATCCCGTCGGCGCCGATGCCTCGCCGACGGTTGCACAGTCCGGGTGCATCTCGGCGCAATCGCGCGAGCGCGTCGTGTCCCCCCTCGATCAGGAGGAAGTCGTTGCCCAGCCCCTCGACTTTGTGGAACGCTGTCACCGTTATCGAGCGGCAGTGTAGCGCGTTGTCGCGGACGCATTGCCGTGGCCCAACAGCTTGGCCCAACTGGCATGGTCGAACTGGTGTTGGCCCGTATCGCCGACTGGGGACGCGCTAGATGAACGCGTCGCCGTCGTCATCGGCGGCGGTC
>JAESSZ010000944.1 GCA_016763875.1 Nannocystaceae bacterium | reverse complement strand
TGCTCCCGCTCCTCGCTTGGGGCATCACCGATCGGCAGCGGACCACGACGGCACGCCCGCTGAGCCGACCCATGGTCCATCCCGCGTCTATGTCTGCGCCGACTCTCACCACGACCCCCGCCATGACGACATGGATCTCCGCGTCAATCGCGCTGTGTGTCATGACCGGGTGCGGGGCCGCGGTGACTCCCCGTGGTGCACGGGCGGTGAGCGTTGGCGGGGCGTTTCCTGCGGGGCCCACACCGCCCACGCACGGCCTGGCGCTGCCATCGCTGGACGTTCCGTGGGTACCCGCGCGGCTCGTGGCTGGTGATCTCGATGCACTCGTTGCGGTCATCGCCGAGCGGGACACGGCGGTCTTGTCTGCCCCCGCGTCTTGGCTCGCGCCTTCGATGGACCCGGTGTCCGTCGCGGAAGGCATCGCCAGGCTCGCCCCGAAGACGCGCTGGCTGCCCCCACGCCGCGGCACGCTGGCTGAGGCTTGGTCCGACGTGCCAGCGACCCGGTCACTGGGCGAGACGGTAGAGATCGCGATCGATCGGGCGTGGGTCGTTCGCCAGGGGGCGGGTGCCGATGTCTTGGTGGCTATCGACGAGGCGCCTGGGTCCCTCGAGACTTGGCGAGCGAAGCCGGCCTCGATGGTTGGTGGCTGCGATGCGCTCGCAGAGGTTTTGGCCGTCGGACAAGAGCATGGACTGGCCGAGGTGGAGCCGTTTGTGGCGCACGTCGACGCGCTGCTCCTGCAGCTCTATCGCGCGGCGGTTGCGGTTGCAGTCCCTCAATGGCTGCACGAACTTGAGCCGTACCAGGGCGCTGACGACGGCTCGGCCGGGCATGCGTGCGGCCGAGCGTATCTGGCGTATGTGCGCGATGTGGCGGCTTGCGCCCGCGCTGAGAGGTCCGACTGCACCGCAGCCCCGCGCGTGTATTTGCACGGTGGGCTCACAATCGGTCTCCCGATCGACCCGACAATCGCCGCGACGATTGACTCAGGCCGTCTCACGCCCGGCGAGCTGCCGCATCAGGCCTGTACGGCGTGGCGCGGCACCGACTACCTTGCCGCATCGCGGCGGCTGGCATTCGAGGCCGCGCAGGCGCTCGATGGGGTGTTGGACCCGCGATGGTTGCAGTTGGCCGATCGTGTGGGCGCGCTGACCGAGGTGCACCACGAGATCGTAGCGATGTGTGCCCCGCAACGCCGTCGCCACGCCCCCGAAGACCTGGTGGTCGCACGGCAGCGGCTGACCCGCGTGGGCCAAGCACTCTCGTCCGGGCTCGACGCGACGATGCAGGGTCACTTTGTTCCTGCGACTGTTCCGACGACTGTTCCGACGACTGTTCCCAACAAGACCCGCACCGTCACACTGGGGGCGCAGCGCGTGGTCCCCGTGGCAGAGTTCGACGGTGGCGCAACTGCAGTGGCCGAGCGCAGCGTCGCGGACACGCGTGCGCTGGCGGCCTGGCTCTCGACGCGCGCGCGCTGTCTCGGTGGAGGGACGCCCCCGTGGACGGTCTTGACGGCCGACCCCGAGACGGGGCAGCCGCTGTCACTGACCTACGTGTATCCGGAGTCGCTTGTGTGCGACCCGTAAGTTGCGCCAGTGACCGCGCCAGCTACTGCGCGTGTGACTGCCGCTTGCGACGCCAAGCGACGAGTTTACGACCAGCAAGGTAGGCCGCGTAGATCCCGTAGGCGTAGATCTCAAGCGCCACGATCATGATCGCGAAGTCGTAGGTCGTCCGGTGGCGGGTGCCGCCGAAGTAGATCGCCGCCAAGATCACCATCGCCAACACATTGGCGGCCACGAACCCCGCGCGTGCGGTACGTCGGGTGAACATCAAGGCGATGCCCAGCAGGGCCGGTACGGCGAGCCATTCGCGATGTCGCTGCGTCCACCATCGGGTGACCGGCCGCCACTGTTTACGTCCCGAGTCCGGCCAGGGGATGTTGTGGCGCCAAAGCAACATGACGTTGGTGTACGAGTACTTGGCCTGTCCCCACCACCCGGTCTTGGCCACGCAGGTGCGGACAAACTTCATATGTTGCTCGCGGTCTCCGATGTAGCCGCGATAGCTCAACGTGTCGTCCAACGCGGGATCGAGGATCATAGCGGGCTTTTTGTGCGCCGCTTCTTTCTTCCGCTGGGTGTTGTTGAGCTGCAAGAAGGGCGGTGGTCGGAAGTGCACCCGGCCGTGCCCGTTGCCGTCGGGCATCGACTGGATTTTCGAGTTGTGGCAGCGCCCAAACACGAGGTTGAAGCTGCCGTTCTCGGAGATGATCCCGCGGCGCCCGGTGTTGTGGAGCATGAGCTGAGAGCACAGCATCAAGCCGATCCCGACGGGTACAAACGCCTCGATGAGGTGGACCAATCGCACCTTGGGGACCGCCTTGCGACGGAAGATCCAAAACAAGCCGATCGTCGCTCCCGAGAGCAGGATCTGCGGTCGGAAACACATCGCGATGGCGCAGCACAGCCCCATCATCCACGCGTCGATGTGCCGACCGTGGTCGATCATGCGCGTGAAGAAGAGCAGCGTCAGCATGAAGAAGGCGCAGTACGGAATCTCCGAAAGCACGTAGCCGCCTAGCGACAGGTGCGGGTAGTAGAAGATCCCAAGCAGCCCCACGGCGGGCGCGACGAAACTAGGGAAGCGAGATGTTCGGCGAGCGACCGCGTAGGCCGTGGCGACCGCAATCGCACCCAGCGCCGCGTAGAAGCGACCGACGACGAGGTAGTTGTCCACGCCCCAGACCTTCTTGATCCCCGCGACCATCCAATGGGTCCCGAAGGGGAAGAACGAGCTGTACTCGTGCGGTTCAAAACCGTGCTTCATCAGCCGGTCCGCGCGACGCACATACCCGTTCATGTCCGAGTAGACGTAGTCCCCCGGAGGGTGAATCTCGCTGTTCCAGTGCAACCGGACAAAGAGCGCGGCGGCAAAAATGGCCAGCAGCCAGCGCTGCTCGTACAGCCAGCGAACGACAAGTTGTCCAAACCGAGGCATCGAATCCATGTCTCGCCCGACCCAATAGCCCGTTTGGCCCGGTCGTTGAAGGCGCTGCGTGGTATACCGCTTTATCTGCCGAAATCGGAGGGTTATCGTATGCGCTCGCCTCGTTCCCGACTCCTCATGGCGCTTTGTTTGGCGCTCACTGCCGCGTGCGGCGACGACATCCCGTCCGAATCGGACGCATCCGACACGGATCTACCCACCTCTGGGACGGTGGGCGACACGCAGGGAGACGCCGAGGACGCGGAGTCGGGCGAGTCCGGCGAGCCGCCCGTGACCTTTTGTGCGGGCCCCACGGCGGTGCTGTATGACCCGCTCGCGGGCGGTCTGGACATCTTTCCGGACGACTTTTTCACCGTACAAGCCGACACCGCCACGGGGGTGCGCGTGGACATGCGGCTCGAGGAGAACGTGATCCTCTCCGATACGGCCGCCGCGTTCGATACCGTATTTGCCCAGGCATCCACGCTGGACGGCTGGGGGACCACCTCAAGCCTCACATTTCGGCTTTCGGCGGCGGTCGAGCCTTCGAGTCTGCCGGCCAGCCCCAACGCGGTCCCTACGGTGGACGATTCGTTGCTGTTGGTCGACCTCGGAGCCGATCCGCCGCAATTGGTGGCGTTCGACCTGGAGACCGTCGCCGAGGATCCCGGGCTGCCGGCCTCGACCATTGTCGTCAGTCCGCTGCGGCCGCTGTCGCCGACAACGCGGTACGCACTCGCGATAACCCAGGCTGTCACCGACGTGGACGGCGAGTGTGTCGCGCCTTCAGCGACGACGCGCGAGGTCTTGCTCGGCGAGGCCGTCGACCCGGCACTGACCCGCCTTGGCGGGCGCATCGACGATGCAATGGCCGCGTTGACCGGTCTCGGTGCCGTGACCGAGGTCGAGTCGCTGTCGGGGTTGGTCGTGTTCACGACCCAACACACCCTCGAGGACAGCGTCGCCATCGCCGAGGTGATCCGTGCGGCCGGCTCGCCCACGTACACCGAAGTTGAGCCGTGCCAAGACACCGAGCCCGCCGGTGACTACGTCATTTGCGAGGGGAGCTTCGAGGCCTCGGACTTCACCGACGCCGACGGTGTGGTCTCCGAGTCGCATTCGGCCCAGGGCACGTACACGATCCCGGTCACGGTCTACCTGCCCACGACGGGCGAAGCGCCGTTTCCCACGCTGATGTACGGACACGGGCTGGGCGGCACCAGAGACCAAGCCGAAGCCTTGGCGGAGTTCGCTGCACCCGCGGGCCTGGCGGTGGTGAGCTTGCCCGCGCCCAGTCACGGCGCGCACCCGGATGTCACCGACTTCAACGACATCCTCGATTTCTTCGGTCTGTCGCTCAACCTCGACGACCCGCTCGACGCCTTTATGCTGCGCGACAACTTCAGGCAGGGGAGCTACGACAAGCTTCAACTGTTGCAGATGATGCTGGGCGGCATGGACCTCGATGGTGACGGTAGCGACGAGATCAATCCCGACTCGCTCCACTACCTTGGCGTGAGCCTGGGCGGGATCATGGGACCGGAGTTCCTCGCGTTTGCGCCCGAGATCCAGTCTGCCACCTTGATCGTGCCTGGCGCTCGGGTCACCTCGATCGTCACCAGCGGCGAGGACTTCGCGGTGGTGATTAGTTTGTTCGCGGGGATGGCCACCGACGGCGAGGTCGCGCGGTTCTTTCCGTTGGTGCAGGGCGTCATCGACCGCGGTGACGCAGCGGTGTACGCGCCCCACGTGATTGAAGACAGGATCGCCGGGTTTGATGCGGCGACGCCCAGCGTGTTGATGGCCATGGTGATAGGCGATACGACCGTGCCCAACGTGAGCAACGCCTACTTCGCGCGGGCGCTGGGTGTGCCGCACTTGGGCGAAGTGCTGCATGACGTTGGCGCCCAGGCGGTGGAGAGTCTGCCCGTGTCCGATAACTTCAACGGCGTGACCGCGGGCCTGTTTCAGTACGATGTTATCGACGTGGACGGAGGCCCTCAGACCGAGCCGGCCTCGCACGGCAACGTCGCGCGCAGTGTGGTGGCGCAGACACAGATCCTGCACTTCCTGAACACACTGCTGGAGACCGAGACCGCGGAGATCATCGACCCCTACGAAGCGCTCGGGATCGACTGAGTTGTCGCCCGGCGCATCGCCG
>JAESSZ010000097.1 GCA_016763875.1 Nannocystaceae bacterium | reverse complement strand
CCACGACCGAGGCGAAGGAAGAAAGCGAACCGCGCCCCCCTCCCTTAGCAAAGCCCGAGCCGGTCGCGGAGGCCGTTCCCACCAAGCGAGCGGCGAAAAAAAGGCGCAAGAAGCGAGGCCGCCGCAAGAAACGCAAGATCGATGAGCGTGTTGGGGCGGACGTCGGTGTGGCACGGGTCCTAGGGGCCTTGGGAGGGGACAGCGTTCTCTTGGGGACGATGAGCGGTGGACAGGGCAGTGTGTTCGACGTTCTCGACATGGCCCCTTCCAACGACCTGGACCAGCTGTTCGCCAGCGTGTCCGTCGTCGAGAACAAACTGGCGATAGCCGAGGGCGTCGAATTCACCAACACGCTTGCTCGGGAAAAAGCGGCGCCCAAAAAGGGCCCCAAAACAGGCGTCACGATAGGCGCTCCTAATCGGGAGACGTGCGAGGCGACGCCCGATCCCAAATCACAGGTCGACGTGGTGTTTGTCGTGGACACATCCGACGGCATGGGCGAGGCGCTTGCGGCCCTATCGACGCAGATTCGGGCGTTCGACCGCGAGGTCCAGCAGTACGACAAAAACCCCCGTTACGGTCTGGTTGCGTTCGTCGACAGGGTCGAAGTTCGCTCGCTAACCAGCGTGGCCGAACTTGAGCGTGAACTTGACCGCTTGCTGTCTCGCGCGGGGATGAACCGGCAACCTGGCGGCGATGACCTCAACGCAGAGGACGCTGAAAACGGACTCGACGCGCTGCACGCTGCGACGACCGAGTTCACGTGGCGGGACGATACCGATACGTTACGCCTCGTCGTATACGCCAGCGATGCGAGTGCCGCAGGCCGCGGGACAGAGCTCAGTGGCGCAAAGGTTGAACACGGCTACGACGCCGTGGTCGAGGCCCTCAGCGACGCGTCCATCCGGGTGGCGAGCTTTACCAGCGGTCCGGGCAAGTCGGGGTTCTCTGCCAAACGCGGCGGTCGAGACTCGATACCAAGTCAGACAGCCGGGACCGCGTTCGCGCTGGGCGACCTTGTGTCACATCGCCTTCCGCTGCGTACCGCATTGGCCACGTTGCTGACCAATCCCGTGTGTCAGCGCGGCCTGTTCGAGTGAGGTCGACGTCGCCTCGCCGTGTCGTACTTAGAAGCGAACCTGCAGTCCGCCGGCCGAGACGGCTACGGTCGCCGTCGTGCCTCTTTTTGAGGCGATCGCGTAGGTCAGCAATCCTCCTCCAACCGTAGCGAGCGTGTCGCCGATCTGTCCGGACACGACACCGGCCGTGTAGAAGCGGCGCATGGTTTCTCCATCCACCTCGTCGTCGTAGACCGCGTCAGAATCGACAGTCGACGCCCGGATGACGAGCACGCTCGACACGACCCGGATCGCGATCCCAACCGCGAGCAGTGCCGAGCCCCTCATGACGTTGCGCTTGCGTGAAGTCCAGCTGCTGGGGCCGTCGTGGATGGCCCGGCGACGACTGCCTGCGAGCGCGAGTCCAAGTCCGGTCGCGGTTGCGGCGAATTGTGGGCCACCGAAGACCAACGTGGTCACCACTGGGTAGTAGGCCCCAAAGCAGCCGTCATCGTAGTGGAACGAGTCGCATCGGCCGTAGAACCACGCCGCCCGGCCAACGCTGATGGCAAGCGCGGTGCCGCCGAGCAAACCAGCAGCGAGCACCATCCCATTGCCGGTTCTCGGTCGGGCCGTTTCCGCTAACTTGTCGTGGTCAGGGGAACCGGACCCGCGGTGAGTCTCCGACGAAAGAGGCTGAGGACCCACAGCGTCTGGAGTCTTCAACCTACCTGAAGGAGTCTCACCGCCGATCGAGGGCACAAGCGCAAGCGTTGTAGTCGTTATCATCCCAAGACCCATCGCAACGACGCGGGACCTGGATAGTCCCACACTGGGTTCAATGGATGCATGGGTTGTCGATCGAGGCAGGGAAGGTGCGCGGGATATACTCGGGCCGCGAACCAGGCGACGAGCCGTCACTCCTTGCCGTTGTCGACCAGTGGGAAGAATCGTCCCAACCAGCAGGGCCCGGGCACCGCGGCGCTCCACCACGCGTGAGTATTGTCTGCATGTGATGATGCAACCCTTGTTGCGGAGGCGGGACTAATCCCATCGGATGCACGGGATCGCCATGATAGTAAGCGTGGTCGTAGGAGTGTCGCTGCTGGGTTGTTCAGCGACTGCAGCCGACGAGTGTCGTGTGGAGGGCTTCGGTCGCCAGTGCGGGGGCGAAGTCGGCGAGTATCTCAAGTGCGGCGGGACCTCTTGCGAAGATTCTCGCGGGCTTCCGTGCGAGGCGCACACGGTCATCGAGTCATTCCAATGTCCTGCTGAACGGCCGAGCTGCGCAGAGGATGAGACCTCGGTCGTGTCCGAGATCGTCTGTACCGGCGAGAACATCGGTGCCTGTACCGAGCCGGGGTTTGTCCAGTGCGAGGATGCCGAAACCGTCCAGGAGTGTGTACTGGACCAGCATGGGCAGCTCTATCTAAGCCGCGGCACGTGCGGAGAAAACTATCGGTGTGTCCCACCGCGAGAGTTTCACGGGGGGGGGTGTACCGATCTGTTCTAGTCCGATGTGTCGTTGCTGTCGCCGTCTTTCAGCACGTGCTCCCGCCGTGGTCCTTGGCGATCACCACGGGGGAACGGCGAAGGCTTGCCGGACTCCGTGTAACCACGGCGTTGCGAGTGCGCCCGTTGCGAGTGCGCCCGCTGCGAGTGCGCTCAGTTGAAGAAGCTGAGTTGACCAGGTGATGCCGCGGCGGGTGGCGTCGGGCCGTTGCACTCGTCACCAGCATCGACCCGGCACACTCTTGTCGCAGTCGCCCGCGGCGTCGGTCAGCCTACGACCACGTGCACGCCGCCCAGCGGCTTGCCTTCGTGGTCGGCAAAGCCCACCCATACCTGGACGGCGCGATGCTGCTGTCGCACCAACGACCGCACGCGCGCGAGTTCCTCGCCCAGTGCTTCGGTGCTGCCGATCTCGCGGTTCATGAGTCTGACGACGTGCGCACCGATGAGCTCGTCGGCCACGGGCGTCAGCGGCGAGCCCTCGGGTACACCGCTGACACGGGGGGCACCGACCTCGTCGCTGTCCTCGGCGTCGAGCTTGAGGCCCAGCAGTTCCTCGGCATCGATCAACGCCTGGCGTTGTGGCGTCGCTGCCCCGACCTCGATCGCGAACTCATGGACGACCCCATCGCGCACCAGCGAGACGTCGAAGCGTTCGCCCGCAAACAACGACCGTACCGAGGCGACCACATGCTTGCCCAGAGCCGCGGGATCGCCCGCATCCGCCAGTCCGTCGAGTCGACGACCACGCACGGACACCAAAACATCGCCCTCCACAAGCCCTGCGCGCGCCGCAGGCCCGCCTTCGTCGACACCCGAGACGACTAGGCCCGCGGTGTAGCCGAGCGTGCGCGGGCCGTCGGGCAGCTCGGCCTCGGCATCGAGGTACATCCCGATCGCGCCCGACCGGCGAACGCCCTGAGGATCTGCGACCGCGCGAAGAAACCCGCGCAGATGATCCACGGGCACCGCGAATGCGATCCCCTGGCCCTCGCGGTTCTTGGCGGTCACGATACCCAGAAGCTGCCCCGACAGGTCGAACAGTGGCCCGCCCGAGTTACCGACGTTGATCGACGCGTCCAACTGCAGTAGCGGAACCCGATTCGGCAGGATTCCGGTGCGATCGACAGCCGAGATAATCCCGCGCGACACGGTGTGCGACAGACCAAACGGATTCCCGATCGCGAAAACCTCCTGCCCCACCTGCGCACTCAACGAAGCGCCCAACTCAACCGCGGCGAAACGTTCGTCGGGGTCGTCGGGGATCAGCCGCAAGATCGCGAGGTCTTGTTCCGCGTCCGCAACGACCACGAGCGCCGAGAGCTCGCGCCCGTCTTCAAATCTCGCCGACACGGTGGGCCGGCTCAAGCGCTCCGGAGCGGTATCGCCGCCACGCGCAGGAAAAAGCCCTCGACCCGGGGCACGCAGAGCATCTGCGATGACGTGATAATTGGTGATGATCGTGCCGTCCGGGGTCACGATGACGCCAGCGCCAAGCGTTCCTACGGTGCCGATGTTGACCACGGCGTCACGGGTGCGGGCCACCGCTTCGACCAGCGTGGGTGAGACGGTGGCAGTCGCGATCGGCGGTTTCAGACTCGCGGTTTGCGCGGTCGGCATTGGCACCGGTGCGACGGGCGCGGGCTGCGAGACCGAAGACGGTACCTGCCGCGGCGGGCTCAACGACGCTGGCGCTGGCCGCTCCGCGAGACCCATGAACACCGCCGCACCGCCGAACACCACGCCGACCAAACCGGCGCCTGCGGCCATCCACCAGGGACTTGGGCCAGCGGGTTCGTGCCTCACCGGGGACTGACTTGGCTGCCGCACCATGCTCGAATCATGTTCGAATAAACCGCAAAAAAAGCCGCTCGGAAGGGCCGGAAGAAGCGTAGCAGGGGGCGCCAACGGGCCGGTGCCTGCCCCAGCAGTGAGCCGCAACCGCGAGCCGGACCTCGCTATTCCCCAACTCGAAGTCGCCGGATCCGCACATCGAGTTGTGGCGCAACGTCGGTTGACGGCCCCCACCCACGGGGGTAGGACAAGGACAGAGCCGCATGTTCATTTCAATTTGAAATGAACACTGTACAAGCAATCAGCCATGAGCGAACCCGAGCATCCCGACGACGTCCCGGCCGTGCCGTCGGCCGACGTATCGGATCCCGATGCGCTACTGGCGCGGGCGCAGCGCGAGGTCTCCGATGTGTTCGGCAACATCGCCGCGTTTTGGGGTTTCACTCGCACCCAAGGCCGCATCTTCGGCTTGCTGTTCTTGTCGCCTGAGCCACTGCCCCACGGGACGATCCGCGAGCGACTCGGGATCAGCGCTGGCTCGACGTCGATGACGCTCGCAGCGCTGGGCGAGTGGGGCGTGGTCCACCGCCAGGGTCGGCACTACGTGGCCGAGACCGACCTGTGGAAACTGATTACCGGGGTGTTCCGACGGCGTGAACGAGCGGAGGTCGTCGAGGCCATCACCCGTATGTCGCAGGTCGTTGCAGACCTCGGCCAAGTCGCCAATGCCTCGCCGCGCTTGCGTTTCGCCTTGGCGCGCGCCGAATCCCTCCACGAGTTCTTTCGCCTGGGCAAACACTTCTTGGATGCGTTTGTCGCCCGCAGTTCGGGCGCCAGCAAGATCCATCAACTGATCAACGCCCTCGCCCGACGTTCGTCTCTCATTCCCGCGCTGCTGCGGCCCACTCGGGAGTCCCGTGCCCCCCACCGCTACTGAGCTTTCGACCGATCCTGCTCCCGCTCCTGCTCCTGCCCCCGTGGCGGCCGAGACCTATGGCGGACAGACCGTGCCGTCCGCCGCGCTGTCTGCCGTCGCCCGCGCCGCCGCCTTGGTGGCCGACGATCTGGCCGCTACCGAGCGTCGCCTTCGCGAGTTGCTCAAGTCCGATATCGCCGAGATCCCACAGGTGGCGGGACACGTGGCGCTGTGTGGTGGCAAGCGCCTACGACCCCTGGTGGCCTTGCTCGCCGCCCAAGCCGCGGGCTACGACGCCCCACACCGCATCACGATCGCCGCAGTTGGCGAGCTGGTTCACACCGCCACGCTGCTTCACGACGATGTCGTGGACGGCGGCGAGTTTCGACGCGGTCGCCCGGCGGCACGCATGGCCTACGGCAACGGGCTGGCGGTCCTAACCGGCAATTTTTGCCTTTGCAGTGGCCTGGTCGCCATCGCCGAGAGCGGACAAACCCACGCCTACGGCACGCTCGCGCAAACGGTCATGCGCATGTCCGAGGGGGAGGTCGCCCAGCTGTCCTCGGCGGGCAGCGTGCCGAGTCGCGCCCGTTACTACGACATCGTCGACCGCAAGACCGCTGCGCTCATCGCATGGTGCGCCAGCATCGGAGGACTGGGCGATCCCAAGTACACCGACGCACTGCTGCGGTTCGGCACCGAACTCGGCTACGCGTTCCAGATCGCAGACGACGTGTTGGACGTAACACCCAACCTCAAACTGGACGGTGGCGCCGGTCCCGGCGTGACGGGCAAGGAGTGCGGCCAGGACCTTCGCGACGGCAAGGTAACCCTACCGCTCGCGCTCGCGTGTGAAGCCGAACCCGCGCTGCTGCGGCAAGTGCAGGAGGCTCTCGCTGTTGGGCCGCCGATGGCCGCCAACGTAGTCTCGGAGATCCTACAGGCGGTGGCGAGCACCGACGCGGCCCAGTCCGCGCGCGCGACCGCCCAGCAACATGCGGCGTCCGCATGCGAGGCGCTGCTCACCCTACCCCCCACCCCAGCCCGTGATGCGCTGTCGGAACTTGCCGGCTACGTCGTGCAAAGGGAGTACTGAGATGTCCGACGTTCACGCTGAAACCGAGCTGGTGACCCACGATGCCCACGGCACCACCGTGCAAGGCATGTTCGATCGCATTGCCCCCGGCTACGACCGTGCCAACCGGTGGATGAGCCTGTGGACCGACGTTCGTTGGCGACGGCGCGCCGTCGAGGCGCTCGCGCTGTCGGACTGCGGTACCGAGCAACCCAACGTACTGGACCTGTGCGCGGGCACGATGGACTCCAGTGTCGCGATCCATCACAAGTATCCGCAGGCGAGCATCATCGCGGGGGACTTCTCCGCCGGTATGCTCGACGCAGGCCGTCACAAACTCGTCGGCCCGGTCGGCGAACGGATCGAGCCGCGGGTCATGGACGCGCACGCCTTGCCAGTCGCCGACGCGTCGCAGCACGGTCTGTTTTGCGCGTTCGGGGTGCGCAACGTGTCGGATCTGGCGCTCGCGACTTCTGAACAGGCGCGCGTTCTGAAGCCAGGCGGCCGTCTGGTCATCCTCGAATTCTTCCGTCCGGCGGGCCTGCTCGCTCGCGGGGCGCACGGGGTTCTGGGGGCGACGATTCTCCCCGCAATCGGCTGGCTGGCCACGGGCGACATGACCGCGTACCGCTACCTGCCCAAGAGCATCCACGGCTTCAACGACGCCGAGACCTACGGCGAGTTGCTGGGGGATCATGGCTTTGACGACGTCCAGATCACCCCGCTCACGCTCGGCCTGGCGTGGATCGTCTCGGCCCGACGGAGAGACCCTTCATGAAGATCGTCGTGTGTGTCACGGGGGCCAGCGGCTCGCTGTACGCCAGCCGAACCATCGAGTTGCTGCTCGCAGCCAGAGCAGGCAGCCTGCACAGCAGCGCACCTCCGCGCCCCGATCTGCAGATCGATATCGTCGCCTCCGACAACGCGGGCCAGGTTTGGCAGCACGAGGTCGGCGAGCCGATGCCCGAGAGTTTCGGACCGCCTGGGGCCGCTCGCCGCTGGCAACGCACAGATTTTTCCGCGCCGTTCGCCTCTGGCTCCAACGCGCCTGACGCCGTCATCGTCGCGCCGTGTTCAATGAGCACGCTCGCCCGGGTCGCCAACGGCGGGGGCACAGACCTCATCGCGCGTGCCTGCGAGGTGGCGCTCAAAGAACGCAAGCCTCTCGTGCTCGTGGCTCGGGAGACGCCGTTGTCGCTGGTGCATCTGCGCAACAT
>JAESSZ010000943.1 GCA_016763875.1 Nannocystaceae bacterium | reverse complement strand
TCATAGCTACTCTTAGCTTTACGGTAACCCTCTGTACAAGGACATGACCCCAGCGGAGTACCTCCGTTTTTTCGGGCAGTGCTTCGGTATGCGGGGTCAGCCACTGGCGCGCGCGGTCGAAAAGACGCTGGAGACGTTCGACCTTGTGGGCAAGGCCGACACCGCAGCGGGGGCGCTGTCCAAAGGCATGCGTCAGCGGCTACTGATCGCGCGGTGCCTCTTGCATGCGCCGTCGCTGCTGATCTTGGACGAGCCGGCCGACGGTCTCGACCCCCGCGGACGCGCTGACCTCCGCACGATCATCCAGCGCGTGAGCGACGACGGCGTCACCGTCATCATCTCGTCGCACATCCTGCGCGAACTCGACGAGTTGTGCGACAGCGTTGCGATCCTTCAGAAGGGTCGCATGGTCGTCGCGGGCGCCATCAGCGACATCATGGACCGCTACGACGTCGCCCGTTTCGTGTACCAGGTGCGCGTCTTGGGGGGCGCAGACGCGGCTATTGGCGTGTTCGCCCGACACCGTGTGCTCGTCGAATCCGACGCAGTCCTGGACGGCCTACAGACCTTCGGGGTCAGGATCCCCAGCGCCGACGGAAAGCCAGGCGGCGACGGAGAGGCCCGCATGGCAGACTTGCTCGCGGATCTGGTGGCCACGGGCGTCCGCGTGGTCACCGTCAGTCGCAGCAAGAGTCGCCTCGAAGATGTCTATGATCGCCTGTCCGACGACAGGGTGAACTAACCCCGGTCTCCCTCGTTCCCGAATCCGCACGCAATCTCCGCGCCCAACCACGGTCCCTCAATGAACCTCCCGGCATCAACTCGACTGGCCCATCTTTGGGGGTCGTGTCTCCCGTTCGTGACACGCACCCTCCGAGGCAAGCGGCGACAGCACTTGCTCGCGATTGCCTCCGTGTTACCGCTGCTGTCGCTCATCCTCGGCGTGTGGTTCACGTTCGGCGCGGGCAGCACCGCTCACAACGTTCGCCGCAGTGCCGACCTTGAGCCAAGTATGGAGACGCGCGCATTCGCCGAGCATACGATCTTTGTCCACAGCCCCGAGGAGTTGGGGGTGCTCGCCATGCAACGGGACGTTGTGGTGCAGGCCGGTGCGGGCTTCCAAACGGGGTTTCGCGGAGACAACGAGCCGGTGCCCTGGCGGTTTGGGGAGTCGATCGACAACGCCCATGCGGCCGTCGCGTTCGCCATGGCAAACATCGACGCCTGCGCGCCAGCCCAACGGCAGCGCCTCGAGACGCTCGCCGCGGGCCTCGACCCCTCCCGCTTCTTCAGTGCCGACACCTGGCCGCACGGATTCACGTGTTCGCCGACCGATGTTGACACCATTGCGCGCTTCGGTGCCTCGGGGTTTGTCCCCACGGTCACGCTTTACGCCTCGCCACTGTCCGCCGTCGACCTACTGCGCGTCTTTGGCGCGCTGTGCGGCGCGGTATTCGGCGCACTCATGCTGTTGGTCGGGCCGCTGTGGGCAGGGGCTGCGATCGCACAAGAGGTCCACGAAGACACACTGCAACCCCTCACGGGCACTGCGTTGACCGCCCGTCAACTTGCTGTCGGCATGCTCGCCGGACCGATGGTTGCTATCGGCATCGCCGCGGCGCCAAGCGCCGCAACCTTCGTTGCGCTGTCCTTGCTGGTCGGCAACCTCGTGCCCGCGTTGTTCGCCGTCGCACTCACCATCATCGTGGCCGCGTTGATGGCTACCGGGGCGGTGCTGGTCGGGCTTAGCTTGGGTCAGCGTCGTTCCCCCGGCGTGGTGGGGGTTTTGCTGCTGACGGGTTTGGGGGCCGCGCTGTCGATCGGTGCCGCGATCGGGTACGAGCTCAGCAATCGCTCGGTGGGTGCGGCGATGGTGGTCCCCGCGACCAGTATCGCGCACTTCATCCGAGAGGCGCTGCTGCCCGCGCACGCGCTCAGCAGTGGGCACGCCCTGCGCCTTGGCCTTTCGCTTTTGGGCGCAGCACTCGGTTTTGCAACCCTTGCCGCTCTCGGCACGATCGTCGTCCAGCGCTGGCTCGCTCGCGATCCGACGGGGCTTGTGCGACGCCACGAAGCGTTTGTCGCTGCGATGACGATCTCGGCCTTGGTCTTGGTCGGGCTCTGGGACGGCCCGCGGACGATGTCCGAGCTAGTCACGATTTCCGCGATCATGGTCGCGATCCCGTGGCTTGTGATTGTCATGGCCCGCGTCCCCGCGGGGGAAACCCCGGCGCCGCTTCGCGTGGTGCCAGTCGTGCACATTGTGGGCGAGCTCGGCGTCGTCGTCGTGCTGCACACGATCGCGTGCGGGCTGATCGCGACAGAGCCCGATCTTCACCACGTTTTGGGCGTGGGCACGCTGCACGTCGTGTGGGCCGTGGGCGTCGCCGGGCTCATCGCGATTCGACTCGCGGCCGCCCCGAGTTCGCTCGCCACACGGGTGCTGCTCGCTGCGGCGGCGGGGGCAAGTATTGCCGAGGGCGCCATGGGGATGATCCTCCTGCAGAACTACTGGCGGAGCGGCAACATCCTGTTGCCCCTCCGCGAAACCTCAGTCCTCGCAGGGGTGGTTGTACTCGCCCTACTCGTCGCGACGCCGTGGGTACTGCTCGCAAGTCTGCGCAAGCAAGGCGTCACAATCGGCACGCCCCCCGGGCCACGCTAAAAGCCTGCTACGGTCGGACCGGTGAGACTGAGCATCACAGCGCTGCTGCTTGCGTCCGGACTCTGCGGCGCGTGTTCCGTTGATGCGCCCAAGCCCAATCCCGCGCCTAAAGCAGTCGACCGCGACGCGGCGACGGACCCGGACAAAACCACGTCCGCGTCCGTCGACCCTGTGCAACCCGATCTGCGCGAGGAAGAGACGCAACTCATCGCGCCAGGCGTCACGATTCCCAAGAGGCTCCCCAACGGGATCCCGATCCTCACGCCGATGGACTTCGCCGACGCACTGATCGACATGGAAACCGCCACGCCAGCGCAACGGCGCAAGCGAGCGTTTGCCCGACGAAAGCTCATCATGAACAATCCAGACTCCCCTGCCGCGCGGGCGCTCAACGACATTGCGGCTGCCCAGCGCGCGGGTGAGTTGGACGGTCGGCCAAAAGACGGAGGCGTGGTCTTCAGCGTGCGAGGGAGCAAACCCACCTCCGGCCGGCCCCCCGCCGGGTGGCGACCGCCCGCCGACGAAACGGCCGCCGCCAACGGACAAACCGAGGGATGACATGCCGGAACCCGTCGCGGCCAACCTGACCGAGCACTGCGACCGGGGCGTCATCACCTGGACGCTGGATGCCCCCGCCCGCAAGAACGCGGTCTCCCCAGATGCACTGCGCTACATTCAGCGCCGCTGCGCGGAGCTCTCGGGCGCCGTGGTCGTACTGCGTGGTGCGGGCTCCGAGTCTTTTTGCGCGGGGTTCGATCTCGCGGCTCTCGGCGAAGCGCCAACACCCGCGACGGGTGAGCAAGACCTGCCCGACGCGCCGCTCATCGCCGCCACGCGAGCCATGCGTGACGCCGACGCGACGTTCATCGCTGCCATCGAGGGATACGCAATCGGAGCTGGGGTCGAACTTGCGTGTGCTTGCGACCTACGGCTAGCGAAACAAGGCGCGTGGTTTCAAGTACCCGCGGCCCGGCTCGGCGTCGTGTACCACGCCGAAGGTTTGGCCAGGATCCGCAACG
>JAESSZ010000096.1 GCA_016763875.1 Nannocystaceae bacterium | reverse complement strand
TTCTTCTTTCCCCCGAGTTGGACCGCGGCGCTCGAGGTCAACTTCTTCACGGTCGCCACCGCGAGCCCGCGGGATTTCTCGCGGTCGGATGTCTCGGGCGCGCCGCAGGACCCCGCTGCGCAGCAAGAGACGGCGTTGTCGTGGCGGACCCCGGTCTCCTACAACATTCGCAACCGCTACGGCGTCGAGTTCGGGACGATCTGGTCCGTTCGTGGCCCTCACTTGCGTGCAGGCGGCTTCCGATTCCGCCAGCTGGAGTCATGGCTGTACGTCGCGTTCTCGTTTGACTACGCGACCGGCCATCTACGTCAGCGTGCCGCGGGTGGCGGTGGCAGCACTGTGACGGGCGGAAGCGTAGACTAGGGCGCTTCAGGTGCGTCTGGCCGCGAGCCGGGCGCCCACGATACGGCGCAAGTCACGAAGCACGCCGAGCCCGATCCCGAAGATGAGGCCGCCAAACAGGCCCATCCCCGACCGGATCAGGATCGTGAAGATCTTCGATACCGGTCTGACGTTCGGGCGCGTGATGATGTCGTAGCGCGCCGCGGCTTGGGCACGCTCAAGTTCGAGCCGCACCCGCACCGACTTGAGGTTCGAGAACAACTGCGCGTGGGTCTTCTCTGTGATGTCGTACGAGCGAACCAGCTCCGAGTACTCCGCCTGGAGTCGCGGCAGCTTCTGCACGAGCTCTTCGGTCTTCACGAGGTCCTTGGTGACGGCGCCAAGGTCGGCCATCGTGTTCTCGTAGTTCGTCTCGGCTTCGTCCACCGCGTGGCGGTAGCTCTTGTAGACCGGGTTCCTGCTCTTGACGATCTTCGTGGTGCCGTGCGCGATGGTCTGATCGCGCAGGGCCTCGAGCGCGGCGAGTTCTTCCTTCGCACGACCCACCATGGGGTGCTGCTCGCCTTTGCCTTCTGACCGCATCAACGCGATCTTCTTCTTGAGATCGGCGATGCCCGTGGCGAACGGGATCGACTCCTGGATCCGAGCCTCGATCAGTGGGTCTTCGCTCTTGAGTTGTTTGCGGGACAGCGCGAGTTCGTTCTGCGCCTTGGCGACCTCGGCGGACATTGCCGTCTTGCGCGTGCCCAGCTCGATGAGTTGTCGATAGAGGTCGCTGGACTGCTCTGGCAGGCCATCGAGGTTCTCCTGCTTGAACGCCAAGAGTGCCTCGTCCGTGGCGCTGAGTTGTTCCTCCGTCTCCGCGAGTTGCTCCTCCAGCGTCGTTGCCTCGACAACGAGGACGCGCAGGGCTTTCTCGATCTCCGACTCCTTGTACAGCCGCAGATGGACGTCGAGGTACTTGACCGCGCCCTCGGGTGTCGAGGACGTGAACGAGCCTTTGTAGATAAACTGTCCCGCTTTTTGGAACTCAAGCCCCGCGACGACACCGCGCAACGTTTGCTCGCTGATCTCCGTCTCGCCCAACTCCTTGAGGGTTTCGTGGATCAACGCGGGCCGTCTGAAGTTGTTTTGGGCGTCGCGAAAGAACTCGAAGTTCATGCGTCGTGCGCCCTCGACCGGGTTGTCGGCACCCATCGGGATCAGGCTGAGTTCGAACTCGGCGCGGGCGGGAGGCTTCTTGAACTTGTACGACGCACCACCCAGGGCCCCGCCGGCCAGCGTGAGCAGGATAATGCTCAGCCAGTAGCGACGGGCGAAGTCGATCCCCTTGAGGATCCAGGTGAGAAGATCCGCAGGCTCTTCGGTGGCCGCGGGCGCCGCAAGCACCTGCGGCATTCCGGCGTAGCCCGCCGGGATCATCTCGCCGCCGTGGGGAGGGCCACGCCGAGCGAGCGGCGCGTACCCGGGATGTTGCGGCCCAGGTGGGGCGTAAGCCGCAAGTGCCGTCACCGACGGTGCATCGGGGACCCCCTGGAGGTTCGGCATCGCCGAGACCGCGGGGGCATGGACCTGCGGATGAACCTGCGCCTGGCCTTGCGGATGCTGCCCATGGACTTGCGGATGAACTGGCGCGCCCGGGTTAGGCAGTGGTGCGGGGGCGTCGGCACTCCCGGACATGTACGTGAACAGTGTTTCGCCGGTACGGACCGAGTCTCCGGGCTTGAGTTCCGCCTGCTGCACTCGGACGTTGTTCACGAACGTGCCGTTGGTGGACCCGAGATCGAACAATCGGTGAAACTCACCGTGCCGCACCAGTTTGCAGTGCTGTTGGGAGAGCGCGCGTTCGCTGATGCTGATGTCGGCGTAGCGGGAGCGTCCGATGATGACTTCGGGGCGATCGATGACGTGAAGGCGTCCCGGATCGGCCCCGGAGACTACGAGCAAGAAGGCGTGGGACGCGGCGGGATCGGGCGCGCCCGCGACAACCTCCAGCATCTTGTCCAGGCCCCCTTCGGCCACGACTTCGCCAGGGATCACAGTTCTTCCAGTACGGCCGTCCATGGGGCTAACCCGGCATTCTCCGGTGGTGCTGGACGAACGCGCAGCGTGCGCGGCTCGCCAGAGGGTCTGCCGTCAATGATAGCTGCCGCGGGCGCGCAGGGCGACCGCCCGGCGCCGATGCACGACCGGCGAGGGCTTTTTTCGCCCCTGTTTTCCTGCGACCATGCCGCGGCGTAGTTGCACTCTCGGCGGTTTTCCTTCGTCGGCGTCCTGCAATGCGCTTTCCACCTATGTGGCGCCAGCAATCGCTGTTCTTCCGTCAAGCGCTGATCGTCTACGACGTCTTGGTCAGTGCGGGTGCGTTTATCGCGACCCTTTCGTTGCGGGACTCCCTCGCGCGCGCCGCGGCGCAGCCGGGATGGGCGGCGGATCTCGCGGTGTGGCTGGGTGGTGTGCCGCCCGCCGTGGAGCCGAGCAAGTACCACCTCGTTTTGCTGGGCCTGCTGCCGTTGTGGGGGCTGACGTTTTACTACAGCGGGACTTCTGATTTCCGGCGGACGTACACGGCCGCGGCCATTCGTTTTGCCCGGGCAGTGTTGATGGGGTTGGCGCTGTTGGTCATGGCGACGTTCCTTTTCAAGTTGACGTTCGTCGCGCGCACGTTCGTCGCCATGTTCGGGCCACTGCAGTTCGTTGCGCTCGTGGCCGGTCGTGTCTTCCTGATGGAGGTCCTCGCGTACGCGCGCCGTCGTGGCCTCGACGGGCACCGGGTCATCATCGTTGGTGCCAACGCGCGCGGCATTAGCTTCGCGGAGAATCTGCAGCGGCAGTCGCCGTGGAACATCAAGCTCGTCGGCTACGTGTCGATTCCGGGGGACGAAGAGCACCCGGACGCCCGGCCGCGGCTTGGCTATGTGGGCAGCCTTGCCGACCTCCTGGACCGACAGGCCGTGGACGAGGTCGTGTTCGCGGGCACCAACGCGCGTCCGGACGTGATGAAGGACGCGGTGGCGGCATGTGACGAGCGCGGGGTCGACGTGCTGCTGAGTCTACCGTCGACCGTGCCCACCACGGGGACCATGCAGATCGCCAACGTCTCCGGGTTTGACTATCCGCTACTCAACCTGCGGCGCACGCCCACGGGCGAGGCGCAGTTGGCCGTCAAACGGACGATGGATATCGTGGGGGCGTCGGTGCTGTTCCTGCTGACCTGGCCGATCATGGTAGCCGCGGCCATCGCGATTCGGCTCGAGTCCGACGGCCCCGTGTTCTTCAAACAGGTGCGTGCCGGTCGCAGCGGACGCAAGTTCAGCATGCTGAAGTTCCGCTCGATGGTCACTGATGCGGAGCAGATCCAGGCGAAATTGGCCCACCTCAACGAGATGGACGGGCCAGTGTTCAAGATTCAGCACGACCCTCGGATCACCAGGGTCGGCCGGTTCATCCGCAAGACCAGCATCGACGAGCTTCCGCAGATGTTCAACATCCTGCTGGGGGACATGAGTATGGTCGGCCCGCGGCCACCGCTGCCCTCCGAAGTCGAGCAGTATGAGCCGTGGCAGCGGCGCCGCCTGTCGGTCAAACCGGGACTGACTGGGTTGTGGCAGGTCTCGGGTCGCAATCAGATCGACTTC
>JAESSZ010000942.1 GCA_016763875.1 Nannocystaceae bacterium | reverse complement strand
ATCCCGGGGTCAGTCGCGTGTCCGCGCGGTATTGGCTCAGAGACTCTGTTATCGGCGTGTTTTTGCCATTGGCGACGCCCCATTGGTTGTCCGCCACGACGTACGCCGGACTAGGATCGGCCTGGGCCGCATCAGCGGCCAGCCGGCGGGTGACGCTGCCAAGACTTCCGGCGTAGACCAGACCACGCGCGTGGACCGTATCGTCCCCGACCGCCTGGTTGTTCGACTTGCCCAGATTCGAGGCGCCAGCGACGTAACCAGGGCTCAGGCAATAGAACGCACCCTGGGCTGCATTGAGCAGCAGCTGAAAGCGCATGGCGATGAGGTTGTCGTGCAAGGGTAGCGGATCGCCGCTTTCGCCATTGCCGCGAACGACGCTCGACCCTAAGAAGCACGAGCCCCGCCCGTTGAAGTGCGCGCCCCAAAATGCACGCACGCCACAGGGGAGCATGACCGCGAAGATCGGAAACTCCACGACGTCGCCAGGGACAAGCTCGGCATCGGGATTCCGGATCCGCCGATGCACATCCTGCCACAGCTTGAGCGGGCCGCCTGCATCGATCTCACGGAGCTCGGAGGGCACGGTCCCGACATCGGCGGGCTCGACACCAAGGTCCGCGGCGTGCTCCTTGAGCACTCGGTACGGGCCTTTCCACAGTCGGATCCACCATCCAGCACGATCGATCGTGGCCTGGGCTCCCGGCGCGTGTGCGTGCTGCGACGCCTCGCCTTGGTCCGTGAAAAAGCGTTGCGCCCACGATTCCATCCGCACGAGGGTCGCGTCGTAGTGCGTCTGCATCGTCGGGCCTTCCAACACCGACAGTGGCTGGTACCAGCGCAGCAGCGCTTCGCGGAGAGGGTCCTCCCGGAGCGCGGCGATCCACGCCCCGATCGCAGATTCGTAAGACATCCGCGCGCAGAGCACGGCACGCCGGCCAGGGACGATCCAGTTCAAGCTCATGGTCGGGCGGTCAGCTTCGGTGCAAGTCCGTCAGCGCGGCCGTGGTCTGCGGGCATGCCGTGCCGGATGGTGGGGTTTCGCCCGTTGTCGCTTGGAATGCCCGTAGCGCGGCCTGCGTTCGCTCGGCGGCGTCGCCGTCTTCGGCCCCACAATCGAACCCCAGGTTGTTGAGTCGTTGTTGGACGCCGCGGGTCTGCGTGACCGGGTCCAGATGGCCTATTTGCAACGTTGCCTCCTCGGCGTAGTCGGTGTCGGGAAAGAACGTCACCACCAGCTGGGTCGCGGCCACGGGGGCCTCCGTACGCAACCAGCCGTCCGCATCCAGCTTCGCCTCGATGGGCTCAGCGTCGTCGACACGGATCCTGCACGGTTCGAGGGCCCGAGGTGCTCCGCCGCAAAGAAACCGCACCTGCAGCAGGATCGACGCCGGCCGCACGACAAAGGTGTGCACGCGGTCGGTCTCGAGGATGACCGGCTTGGGCGCCTCCTCGGGGATGAACACGATGTCGCCCTCAAACAGTTGCTCGGGGGTGCGTGTACGCAGCAACTCTTCATTTTCGGCGGCGTGCAGCACCGATCGATACGCGACGTTGTGCACGCTCGCGATCGACGCGATTGTGTCTCCCTGATGAACGGTGTGCTCGGCCATGGATGCAGCGGTTCCCACCTGGATCATACACGGGCGGCCCAAGCGATCCCAGGCACGACGACGACAGCCGGCGCGACGACGGCTTCGTCACCCCTCGGGGTAACGAACTGCGAACGCATTTCAGGACCGGACTCCAGCGCTTCAACCGAGTCGGCGCCCTCCTCCTGCTCGACCCACCATTGATGGCGCGCGGTCAGCCAGATATCAATGCCATCGGCCAAAGCCCAATGCGTCGGGCATGCACACCACACGTGCCTCAGGAAACGTCTGGCGAAGGCTGCCCGCAGCCGAGTGTCCGAGAATGAAATGTGCGACTGATGACATCGATTCGGTGACGAGGCTACCCCAATCGCCGGTGGAGACCGCGACGGATGGGCGCACCTGATG
The DNA here is from genome assembly GCA_016763875.1 of Nannocystaceae bacterium. Classification (GTDB taxonomy): domain Bacteria; phylum Myxococcota_A; class Polyangia; order Nannocystales; family Nannocystaceae; genus JAESSZ01. Next base: position 2,164 of record JAESSZ010000942.1, on the reverse strand, counting down.
GCCGCATATCCGCAGTCCTCCTACATTCAATCGAACTTCGTACCCTCATGGCTCCGACATTCAGTCGGAATATTCAGCGTCGGCCCATCCTCTGTCCGAGAGGCAGCGCTTCAAGCCTGCATCCAAATCTGGTATTACGTCGCCCAATCGCGATCGCGGGTCTGGTCTACCAGCTCTACCAGCTCAGTGGTCCATCCTCGGGAACGCAGGAGCCCTTGAATCTTGAACTCCTTGTACTGGTCGTTGCCTTAGCGGGCCCGGTGGTCGCGCCATCCCAGGAGGGCACGACGCCGGCTCCGACGACGACGGAGGCCGTCGCGAGCACCGCTGAATCCGATGTGGGGTCCGCTCCCGCGGGCGCGCCGATCGCTCCGGTTACCCCCGAGCCCTCAGACCTCCCACCGCTCCACGCCGCGGGGGCGGATGCAGTCGAAAACCCTTTGGCTCAAAGCGCTCCCCGCTCGTCTCGCTCCAAGGTCGCAATGCCACTGGGCTGGGAGCTCTTGGCCGGCTCCAAGCGCGGTATCTCCCCCACGAATCGAGGGAAGGGCTTCCTTGTCGCTGCGGGCATCGTTGGCGGGATCGGACTGAGCCTAAAGCTCGCTCACACGGGTGTCATAGTAAAGAGAAACCGCGAAAGCGGATGCACCGATCGCTGTCTCGATCGGCCAGGCCTGGTCGGGCTCGGCTACAACTCCGTATTTGCGATCTCGCTAGGGTTCCTTGGCGCGGGGATGGGACTGCGAGGTCGCTGGCTTGCGTACGCAGAGGCCTACGATCGGCCGGGTCCGGTATCCAGTCTGGCCGGGGTACACCCAGTTGCAGGCTGGAGCCTGGTTGGGACCGGCGTGGCGCTGTGGGTGGCAACGCGAATCAGCGCACGCGCGTGTGAGCGCCGCTGCTTCATCGCGGTGTCTGAAATAGGTTACTACCCGTCAACAGCATTGGTGGCCGCGGGGATCGCTATGGGTGCATTCGCAACGTCACACAAAATGCACAAGCACTACATCAAAACGCAACTCTCAGCCGCCCCGTTTGTCGGTAAGGGGCTCAGCGGTCTCTCATTGTCAGGATACATACCCTTGTGATCTTGAACCCGCCAGTGCTCGCCTTTGTGCTCATGGCCGCCGTGGGCGCGCCCGCGCCGACTCCCGCCGTTGGGGTAGCGCCCGTCGATGAGCCGCGTGTTCCCTCCTCGGCTCCGCGCAAGGCGTTGGTGCCACGTGGGTGGGTGCGTGTCGGCGGCGGCAAGCGCGGTGTCGTCCCCACGAACCGGGGTGGCGGCTTGCTCATCACAGCGGGCGTCCTCGGAGGAGTCGGTCTGGCCCTCAAGCTCGCCGCCACAGGCCTCGCCATACGGAACAGTGGCCAGGGATCGTGCGACTTGATCTGTGACGGAACCGCGACGCTGATCATCGGCGAGGCGGTCTACAGTCCGCTTCTTGGGGTCTCGCTCGGTTTCCTTGGCGCAGGCATGGGGCTACGCGGTCGCTGGCGCGCCTATACAAAGGGTAACGATGGAACACCCCCCTTGGCGCGTCTGCATCCGGCCGTGGGCTGGAGCCTGCTCGGTGCGGGCGTGGCACTGTGGGGGGTGTCACGGCGCGCAGGGTTGGAATGCCGCAACGATCGGTGCTTTGTTGTCGCCTGGGAAACTACGTACTACCCCTCGACGGCATTGGTGGCTTCGGGGGATGGTTCTCGGCGCATTCGCGACCGCGTACAACAGGCACACCCGTCACATCAACACGCAGATCACCGCCGCCCCAATGCTTGGAAAGCAACTCACGGGTCTGTCCTTGTCCGGCGCCTTGCCCTGGTAGCTCCAAGTTCCGGCCCATAGAGTCAGCGAACTTGGCGGGTAGGGTCACTGTTTCGTCGGCGGTCGTGCAGTAGGTTGCTGCGCGAGTTGCCGATGACTGACGCCGTTGCGCGACGCCGGTCACTCGTGAAGAACTACGGTAGCGTTCGCGCGCTGACTGGGGTCGACGCTCGCGATCGAGCTTGTGACTCAGCCACAGCTGAGGCCGCAGACGCTCGCGACCGCCGCCACGCAGATCGAGTCCCACGCGGTGCTGCAGCAGTACGGATCTGCGTTGCAGATCGCACCCGTGCAGCTGGGCGACACTGGCGTGTCGCAGGCGGCCGAGAGGCGCTCACCGGT
>JAESSZ010000941.1 GCA_016763875.1 Nannocystaceae bacterium | reverse complement strand
TCTTATGTGGCGGGGTACCGGACGTAACCGCGGCCGACAGGTTGTTCCAGGCCGCGGCGCCAGACCTCCCCGACGATGAACGTCGAGCGGTCATTCAGGGCTTTGCAGAGTTGTACAAGGGCGAGGACGAGGAGATCGTGCCCCTGGAACCCGACCTCTTGGGGGAGACACTCCTTGCGCGGGTCCTCCAGCTAGAGGCAAGACGGGAGGGCGGGCTCGACCGCTGGCTGGCCCTGCCGTTCGGGGACGCGGCGCCGCCACTGGCGGTGGGTCGCGCCCTGGCAGTGTTGACAAGGTTGGCGAGTCGCTCGGTGGGCGTGGAGTGGCTGCAGGCCTTGTTGCGCAAACGTGGCCCAGAACTGGTGAACAGTGTGCACCGTTCTGCGAACGAGGGTCAACCAGAGCCTAAGGCGTCCGTGCTCGAAGAGGCAGTGCGGTGCGTTGAAGACTTCGAGGTCGCCGAGGCCATCGGCGATGCAGTGCCAAAGGAGACGATCGAACTGCGGGAGGTCCGCGCGACAGCGTACGGTGTCGCAATTCGGCTGGCCCGAGGCCGAGACGAATTCGACGAGGGGCGGCGCGCCCGAGTCCTGAACAAACTCGGGCGGGCCCAGAGCGCAGTAGGGAGGCCAGCGGAGGCCCGGGGGACTATGGAAGAGGCGCTGGAGGCGTTCCGGGAGCTGGTGAAGAAGCGACCCGACGTCTTCCTGCCCGACCTCGCGGCCTCGCTCCACAATCTCGGCGTTCTGTTGAGCGAGTTGGGAAAGCGCGACGAGGCCCTCGGCGTCACCGAAAAAGCGGTGAAGATTCGCCGCGGGCTGGCGAAGGAGCGACCCGACGCCTTCCTCCCGGACCTCGCGACCTCCCTTAGCAACCTCGGTGTAGACCTAAGTGCGGCAGGGAGGCAAGAAGCCGCGCTTGGCGTCACCCAAGAGGCGCTGGACATTCGCCGAGGGTTGGCAAAGAAACGGCCCGACGCGTTTCTCCCCGACCTCGCTGGCTCGCTCCACAATCTCGGCGTTTTGTTGAGCGAGTTGGGAAAGCGCGACGAGGCACTCGGCGTCACCCAAGAGGCGCTGGACATTCGCCGTAGGCTGGCAAAGGAGCGACCCGACGCGTTCCTCCCTGACCTTGCCCGCTCCCTCAGTACCTTCGGCGTAGGCCTGAGTGCGGCAGGGAGGCGAGAAGACGCGCTTGACGTCACCCAAGAAGCGGTGGACATTCACCGCAGACTCGCGGAGGAGCAACCCGACGTCTTCCTCCCCGACCTCGCCACATCTCTCAACAACCTCGGCGTAGGCCTGAGTGCGGCAGGAAGGCGAGACGAAGCGCTACGCGTCACCCAAGATGCGGTAGACATTCACCGCAGACTCGCGAAGGAGCGCCCCGACGTCTTCCTCTCGGAGCTCGCGACCTCCCTTAGCAACCTCGGCGTAGACCTGAGTGCGGCAGGGAGGCGAGACGACGCGCTTGACGTCACCCAAGAAGCGCTGGGCATTCGTCGCCAGCTGGCGACGGAGCGACCCGACACTTTCCTCCTCGACCTCGCCACGTCCCTCCACAACCTCGGCGCAGACCTGAGTGCGGCGGGGATGCGAGACGAGGCGCTCGCCGTTACCCAAGAGGCAGTGGATATTCGCCGCGGGTTAGTGAAGGAGCGACCCGACGCCTTCCTCCCCGACCTCGCGACCTCTCTCAGTAATTTCGGCGTTCGGTTGAGCGAGTCGGGGAGGCCCGACGAGGCGCTCGGCGTTACCCAAGAAGCGGTGGATATTCGCCGCGGGTTAGCGAAGGAGCGACCCGTCTTCCTCCCCGACCTCGCCCGCTCCCTCAACAATCTCGGCGTGGACCTGAGCGCGGTGGGGAGGCGAGAGGAGGCACTCGTCGTCACCCACGAGGCGGTGGATATTCGCCGCGGTCTCGCGAAGGAACGACCCGCCTTCCTCCCCGACCTCGCCAGCTCCATTAGCAACCTCGGCATTCGACTGAGCGAGCTGGGAAGGCCCGACGAGGCGCTCAGCATCACCCAAGAGGCAGTGGATATTCGCCGCGGGTTAACGAAGGAGCGACCCTACACCTTCCTCCCCGTCCTCGCGACCTCCCTTAGCAATCTCGGCATAGACCTGGGTGCGGCAGGGAGGCAAGACGAGGCGCTCGGCGTAACCCAAGAAGCGGTGGACATTCACCGCGGGCTGGCGAAGGAGCGACCCGCCTTCTTCCCCGACCTTGCCCGCTCCCTCAGCAACCTCGGCATTCGGTTGAGAGAGTCGGGAAAGCCCGACGAGGCGCTCGTCGTCACCCGGGAGGCGGTGGATGTTCGCCGCAGGCTCGCGAAGGAACGACCCGCCTTCCTCCACGACCTCGCCCGCTCCCTCAACAACTTCGGCGTTCGGTTGAGCGAGTCGGGAAAGCCCGACGAGGCGCTCGGCGTCACCCTAGAGGCAGTGGAGGTGTTCCGGGAGCTGGTGCAGGAGCGGCCCGCCATGTTCCGCCCCGATCTCGCCACCTCCCTCAACAACCTCGGCATTCGATTGAGCGAGCTGGGAAGGCCCGACGATGCACTCGTCGTCACCGAAGAGGCAGTGGAGATCCGCAAGGTTATACGAACGACGGCATCCAGAACCGGCAGCCCCAAGCACGACATCGTGGGCCCCGGTCTCAGGTCGACGAATCCCGCCAAACTGGCGACTAATCCCCGCCGGCCTGCGTAGCCTTCGCCGTCGCGAGTGCGGCCCGCAGCGCATCGACGTCGGGACCCGAACGCACACGTGGGCCCATGACCGCCTCGAGGCGACCTTGTTGCGCGGCTTGGGTCTGTGTCGAGTCGGAGTCCGCGGCGCGCGACAACGCGTCTTCGAGCAACGTGATCGCCTGCGCGGCATCGTTGCTCCGGATCCGGGCGTCCGCTTGGTCCTTGAGCGCCGCAATCGTGACCGCGTGGTTACGTCCCAACCGCGCTTGAGCCACCGCAGTCGCGCGGGCCAAGTGCACACTGGCGGCCTCGCCCCGTCCAAGCGCCGCGTAGGCCAGGCCGAGTGCGCGCAGACTGTCGACCAACTCGACCCCATGCTCACCGCGCACAGCCTCGCGAATCGCAAGCCCACGCTGGTGGTAGGAGAGCGCGGGGCCGTACGCGCCCGTGGCCAGCGACAGGTCGCCCAACGCGTGCAAGATCGATGCGCTGTGCGGATGCTCGGCGCCGACCGTCGTGCGATCGATCTTCAGCGCGCGCTCGTACAACTCGCGCGCGCGATGGCGTTCCCCCATCATCACCAAGACATCAGCGAGCTCCGCGCTCGCGTCGGCCACACGAGCATCGCCCGGGCCGTGGGCACGCTCGGTTTGCGATAGCGCCCCCTGCAAAGCGTCGGACGCCTCGCGGAGCCGCCCGGTCCGGCGAAGGATCGAGGCCCGAAACGCGAGCAGTCGCGCCTCGACGTCCGGATCGCTGCCCGTGCGCCCCAGCAATGCGGCGGCAATCTCCGCCCAGCCTTCGGCTTCGCCCAGGCGCTCGGGGGCCTCACCAACAACCGCGACGAGTTCTACCGCTGCTTGGGCTGCGACCGCGTCAGCCTGGCCGCGCAGCGCGACCGCCAGCGCCTCTCGGTAGGCACGCTCGGCTTGCAATGGCTCTCCACGGGCCCGGTACAACGCAGCGAGATGCACCACGGCGCGCGCATGCAACGGCGGGTAGCCAAGCTCGCGGGCGGTGACAGCCAGCGCTTGTGCACGAACAAACCCCGCCTCGACCATACCTGCGCGGCGCAACGCGGCAACCTGCCCCAGCTCGGGCAGCAGCGCCTCGACACGCGCGGCAACTTCGGGATCTGGCGGCGGCGTCGCGTCACTGAGTAACCCTGCGTCCGCGCAACGCACGAGCGCGGGCAGCCCCTGCACGGCCGACAACGCATTCTCGACCGCTATCGGCTCGCCGGTATCCAACAACGCCACCAGCGCCGAGAACTCGCGATGGCCACGGGCCAAACACGCAACGCGCCGATCTTGGACCTCGCTCGACTGCTCGTTGCGTACGTGCCGGGCTTCGCATGCATCGGCGTAACCGGCCGACAGCGCATCGGCGTAGCCACCGAGGGCCTCGCGCACGGCGGGCCAGGTTTCCTCCGCGAACGCCAAGCCAGTCCCAGAAAACGCCGCGTGCAGCGTCTGGGCACGTCCCGCGTTCCAGGTCGCCGCGACGTCGCCGTTGGCCTGCCCACACACGGCAGGACCGTCGTCGATCCACAGCCCAGCCGCGACCCCCACCCCCGCCAGCGCAGCAGCACCGAGCCAAGGCAGGATCCGACGGGGCGTGCCTCCGCGATCGGCTTGCAACTCAGCAAGCAACGCCTGCATGTCAGAGTGACGGTCGTCGGGGTCCACCGCCAGCCCCTTGAGCACCGCCACCCGCAGCCAGGCGGGCACGGACACTGAACTCGGCGGCTCGCGCAAGTTGCCGCAGCACACGTTGACCGCCAGCGCAGTCAACCCTTCGCCCGCGAACGGCCGCTCGCCGTACAGTGCCTCGTACATCGCAACACAAAAGGCGAACTGGTCGCTGCGTGCATCGGTCGCCCTGCCCTCGTGCTGCTCGGCCGACATATAGGCGGGTGTGCCCATCACGGCGCCGGCTGCGGTGACCGTTGCCTCCAGCCCCGTCAGCGACGCCACCCGCTCGTACTGCACCCCAGACTCCGCAGCGCTGGGCTCACCGTCGGGAGCGTCGGCTCGGGCCAAGCCAAAGTCCATCACGACCACACGACCGGTCTTGGAGACCATCACGTTGTCGGGCTTGAAGTCACGGTGGACCAGACCGGCTTTGTGCGCCGCCGAAAGCCCCCGACCCGCCGCAATGAAAATCGCGACGATCTGCTGCCACGTCCGCGCCTGCTGTAGCCAGTCTCCCAGCGTGCCGCCGTCGATGAACGCCATCGCAACGAACACCTGCCCGTCAACCGTGCCGACATCGCGCACGGCGATGACGTTGGGATGGGTGAGCTTGGCCATCGCCTGCCCCTCGCGCAGGAGCCGACGGCGACGCACCGAGCTCACGTCATCGGTCGCCGACAGCAGCTTGATCGCAAGCTTGCGATCAAGCTCCGGGTCGTAGGCCGAAGACACCACGCCCATGCCCCCCACGCCGATCTTATCGAGGACGACGTAGCGCCCGATGGTGGCCCCTCGGGTCAACAACTCGCGCATCGCACTGACTGAAGGCGAGTCTGTCGCATCAATCGTGGTGCTCGCGGTGTTTGGCGGCACTGGCGGCGACACGGGGCGCGTCGTGTTGAAGTCGTCGTTTGCCATCATCGCCCCCCTTCAGGGTCACGCGGAAGGGTCCCGCGAAGACGCACCACGAAGGCCCTCCACCACGAGATACAGGGCGGGAACCACCAAGAGCACAAGCAGGGTCGCGATTCCCAGACCCGCCGTGATCGCCAACGCCATGGGGGCCAGCACCAAGTCTTGGCCCCCCAGTCCAATCGCCAACGGGAGCAAACCCAAGCAAGTCGTCAGGGTCGTCGACACGATCGGTCGCAGCCGCTGCAGCGCCCCTTGACGTACGCCGTCAGCCAACGAGGCGCCCTCGCGACGTCGCATGTTGATGAAGTCGACCATCACCAGCGAGTCGTTCACCACGATCCCCGTCAGCGCCACCATCCCGAACATCGACATGAGCGACAGCGGATAGCCCGACGCCGTAAGGCCCCAGATAGCGCCCATCAACCCGAACGGGACCGCGGACATGATGATCGCCGGCTGCAGGTACGACCGAAACTGAAGCGCGAGCACAATGTAGATTCCCGCGAACGCGAGCGCGAATGCGTAGGGCAGATCTTTGAGGCTGTCGGCCAACTCGTCCGCCTCACCGCCGAATGAAAGCCGCAACTCGGGATACCTCTCTGCGATCTGCTCGTCCCACGCCGCTCGCAGTTGCTCGGCGGCCACCGTGGGCGGCAGCACCTTGCGATCGGCATCGGCGTAGATCACCACCGTCCGCAGTCCATCCTCGCGGATGATCTTGGCGACATCGCGAACTCGGGTCAGCGTCGCAACCTGGTCCAGGCGCACCACGCCCCCCGAAACCGTGCTGATCAGTAGGTCCCCCAACGCACGACGACTGGCCGTGCGGGCGTGGGCGTAGCGGACGACGATCTCCACCGGTTCCTCGTCGATCGAGACCTGGGTCGCCAACAACCCGTCCAGGGCCGTGCGCACCGTTTGCGCGACATCCAGCTCTGTCAGCCCGTACAACGCCGCCCGATCCTGATCGATCAGTACCTTGAAGGTTTCTTTGCCCGCACCGTAGTTGTCGCTGACGTCGGTGATGCCATCCATGGCGTACAGCGCGGCTTTGACATCCGCCATGGCGCTATCGAGTTCCCCCGTGTCCCGTCCTCGGATCCGAGCGGTCACCGCGGCGCCGGTCGGCGGACCCGCCTGAACTTCTTTGACCGAAGTCCGGGCCAAGTCGGGGTCGATGGCGAGCCGATAGCGAAGGTCGCGGACCATCGTCGGGTAGTGCGCCGCGAACTCTGGAGTCACCTCGAACTGCCAACGAATCTGCCCCAGGTTGGCCCCGGTCGCAGACACGCTCGTTTCCGGATCGAGGGTAGAACCGACCCGCAGCGAGGTCACGCTGATCAGATCGGGGTCAACGTGCTCACGAATGATGGCGTCGATCTCCTCCCCCTGTGAGCGGGTGAACTCCCGGGTCAGTCCGGGCGAGACCTCGTAAAGCACCTCGAGCTCAAACGGTTTCCCGGGCGCACCGATCTGCGCGGGCATCTGGGACGCGCGAACTCCGGTTGCCCCCAACGCCAGCATCGTGACCAAAATCGTCACAAAGGGATGACGAATGCAGGCATTGAGCGCGGGTCGGTAGACCGCCTGCATGCGACGCCCGAGACGCGCGGTCCGACTATCGACCGCCGACTTGCTCGCAAACTCGCTGAGATGCCCGGGCAGGATCAACACCGCCTCGAGCATCGAGCCGATAAGGCAGAAGATCACCGCCGTGGGCAGGATCTGCATGACCCGCCCCATGGTGCCGCCCACCATCGTCAGCGGCACGAATGCGAGGACCGTCGTCAAGACCGCGACAGAGACCGGGAGCAACACCTCGTTGGTGCCGTCGATCGTCGCTTGCGTGCGTGACTTGCCCATCTCGAGATGGCGCTGCACGTTTTCGATCACGACGATCGCATCGTCGACGATGATCCCCGTGGCGATGAGCAAGCCAAACGTCGACACGACGTTGATCGTCATGTTCGTCTGGTCCATCAAAAACGTCGCCACCAGGTACGACACGGGCATGCCAACCAGCGCCAGCATGGCCTGGCGAAAGCCCGACATGACCATCAACACGATGATGACCAGCGCACCACCGGTGGCGGCGTTCAACAACAGGGTGTCGAGTCGATCGCGGATCGACTGGGTAAAGTCCTCCGCACTGCGCAGCTTCATGTTGCCGGGCACAAACGCGCGAATCTCCGGCAGCTCGCGCTCGAGCGCTTCGCGGATCGTTATGGGGTCGGCATTCTTCTCGCGCCCAATCGTGAGCTTGACCGCCCGTACCCCATCGACCCAGAACCGAGTGTCGTTGGGCTCGGTAATCTCGCGGACGTCAGCAACATCGCCAATGCGGAGCGAGTTACCGGGCGCAACCGGGATGCGTGCAACGTCGGCAGCGGACTGCAGCCGTTTCTCGGTCTTGACGAAGATATCCTGACCCGCCGTCTCGACACTTCCGGCAGGAAGGCTGGCGTGCGCAGAGCGAATCGCAACCGCGAGTTGGCCGGGCGACAGCCCTAGCACCCGCAACTTGCGTTCATCGATATCAACGACGATTTTGCGCTCCGAGGCACCACTGATGAGGACCGTCGCCACCCCGTCGATGTGGCGCAACTCGTCCGCCACCCGATCGATGACCAACGTCGCCCCCGGATCGCCCGTCAACGCCAACGAGGCGACCGGAAGCTCCAGCTTGAGTTCGGTGACGACCGGGGTCTCGGACTCTTCGGGAAGTCTCTGGACCGAGGTCACCGCCTTCTCGACCTCGGACCGCGCGGCGGCCAGGTCGGTGCCGTCGACGAACGTGACAATGACGGTCCCAGTGCCTTCGCGCGCCGTCGATTTGTATTCCTCGATGTCCGCGACGTCCGACAGCGCATCCTCGATCGGACGCACGATGAGTTCCTCGACGTCGGCCGCAGTCGCCCCTGGATAGGGAACAACCACCGCAATGCGGTCGAGGGATATTTCGGGGAACTCCTCGCGCGGAAGGTTGCTCGCCGCCATGAGACCGGCTGCGACCACTAAGATGAACAGCAGGTGGACGAAGACCGAGTTACCGACGGAGAGGCGAATGAGCCGGTCGAACATGACAGCTCAGCGCGCCGCCAGCGAGGGTTTGGGGTCGACAACGACAACGACCGCATCGCCGTCGACCAAACGCATGGGACCTGCCATCACGACCTGGTCACCCTCGCGAAGATCGCCCTTCACGGCGACCAACGCGTCGCTGTCGCCGCCAACCTTGACCTCGACACGCTCGACCCGCGCGTCAGGTTTTCCCTCGGCACCCCGCGGGGTCTCGGTATCGGCATGGACGTCTGCATTGGAGGGCCCCGAGACCGCCAACGGCACCAAGCGCAGCACGTAGGCAACGTCGGCGGCCCATCGAATCGCGGTCATCGGGACCGCGGTCTCGGGCTGAGGCGAGGGTCCGAACACCTCGACCTCGGCCGACTCCCCCGCGCGCAGCAGGCCCTCGGGATTGTCGATGAGCAAACGCGCCCGAAAGTTCGAGGTCCCCGCATCGGCCTCATGGGCTATCCACTCGAGACGCGGCGCATGGGTCTCACCGCGGATCGTGACCGTGAAGGTAATCCCCCCGTTGTCGTGCATCGCGACCTCGCGCTCGGTGAGCCGAACCTCGAGCGCGATCGGGTCCAACTCCGCGACCACAATAGCCCCCACCCCCGGAGACAAGTACTCGCCGACTTCGGTTTCGATGCTGGTGATCGTGCCCGCGAACGGCGCTTCGATCGTGGCGGCCCCAACGGCATCGCGCGCCCGTAGCAGTTGGCCTTTGGCTTCCCGCAACTGCGCCTTGAGGGTCGCGCGCGCGGTCTGGAGTCGCTCG
>JAESSZ010000940.1 GCA_016763875.1 Nannocystaceae bacterium | reverse complement strand
CGTCGGTCGGATCCTCGGGGGGCCTCCGCGACGATCTCTTGTTGTGGCCGGGGTTTTCCATGCACGCCCACAGCGCCCGAACTTGTCTCAATCGCCACACTCCAGCGTCCTTGACGAGCAGGCTCGTGGTGACCTGATGACTCGCACCGTAACAACTGAAATGCTGCGGAACTCCTGCGAGGCTCTCGGCAACCTCGCGCCGTAGCGCCTCGACCTCTGATTTCGGAATACGCGTCACGAACCAGCGCGAGCGTTCTCCGTTCCAAGTCTTGTGCAAGATGCGCCCGTCGGCAAAAACCAACAGCCGCGGGTGCGCACCGTGCTCGACGGTCCAGTTGTAGAGTTCCTCGTGTAGCGCGACGCCGCGTGCCTGACCACCGACTCTGAGTGCCGCGAATCGTCGAATTGCGGCGAGGTTTTTTGTGACTTCGACGGGTCGACCTACAGCGAGTCCTGTCGGCTGCGCGAAGGCGAGTGGGCTTGCGTCGACCTAGGCTACGAACCCACCGGTTGCGGCTGATCGGACGAGTGCCGGGGGGTGATACGCCGGGTGATACGGGGGAGGCAGCGACGGCGGCGGAGGCCAAGCAGGCCGAGGGCGAGCAGCGCGGTTGCCCCTGGGGGACCGCTGGTACTGCACGAGCAGCCGCTGTTCTCTTCAAGGGGGCCGTCGTAGTGCGGGACTTCGGCGGCTTGGACGGGCTCGCCGGTGTCTTCCCAGTACAGGGCGTCGAGGCACGCGCCGGGCAGGGTGCTGCTGGTGTAATCGTCGGGGCCGCGTTGGAGGTCGAGGCCCGGGTCGTGCTCGCACAGCGTGTCGGTCTCGCGGGTCCCGTCCGCGACGTTGATGACGTCGAGTTGGATGCAGTAGCTGCCGGCTTGGTCTTCGAGCACGACGCTCAGCATGGCGTCCAGATCGCGGAGCTGACCGCGGCCCGTGAGCGTGTCGGCGACGCCGTCGACGCCGGAGAATACCTCGAAGTAGACACTGGCGAACGTGGCCGGTCGCGCCTCCAGCGGGTCCCTGTCGACGGTCGTTTGAAGCCACACCTGGTCCCCCATCTCGGTGCCAGCGCAAGCCTCCACCGTCGTTTCCGCAGCCGCCGCCGTGGTTTTTTCGGTCAGGCCCATGTTGCACTCCGAGGCCGGTCCGGAGGTGTCGAGGTGGCAGCACGCCCGGCGGCCGATGCCGTGCGCAAGGATCGTCCGGAGCGACGACGATTCGAGAGGGATACCAACCTCGCTCACATCGCCTTGCACGACCTCGATGGTGCCGACGTCCTGGCTGTCCACGGCGAGTTTGTACGACGCACCGAGGACGAGGGGCTCATCGGGGTGGAACACCAACAACCCGGAGTAGCCGTAGTTCACGAGCTCGACGTACTCGGAGGTTCCCGCGACGGGCTTTCCACCGACCACGACGGTGAGCTCGGTCTGTTCGTCGTCGAACTCTCCCTCGACGCCCGCGATCAGTACGCCGTCGGGCGTGACCGAGCCGCCCGCGACGTAGCCGGGGGTATTGTCGTTGTCCGGGTTTCCACAGGCTCGCGCGGTAGCCGCGGGCGTGCCGAGCGCGATCGCAACCCCAAGGGCGAGGAGTCCAGCTGTCTGTCCCATCACCGGGTGGTTTGCCGAACCCGGGTTATCGGTTCCCTCCGCTTTTGAGCTCAGCAGCACAGTGCGCCGCAGGTCTCGATCGTTACATCCGGGGAGTTGTCTGAGACACAGTCATTGATGAACTCGTCGACGGCCTGGTAGGGGTCCCAGCAGTCGATGAACGCTTGCTTCAGGCTGTGGCCGTTGCGGTCACCCACCTTGGCTCGGATGGTGGCTGTCTCGCCGCAACCAAAAGGCTTGGCGGTCCAGTACGCTGCCGGCAGGTTGAAGTTGTCGATCTGCCAGCCGTACCAGACCGTGCCGGCCCAGGTCCAGCCGACGCCCGTCGTGACGGCCGTGTCATGGACCACGTCGAACCCACCCGACGCGTTCTTGGCGCTTATCTCGATCGGCTGACCCAGGGAGGTCCCATAGCCCGACAGACGAGGGATCACCGTGGTGGGGTTCTGGGAAATGACCTCGCCGTCGAAGGGTTCGGCGATGCAAGCTGTGAGGAGTCCGGCGAGGACGAAAAGGACTGAGTTGATGTGGCGCATGAGTCGTTCCGCGTTGGTTGTTGCCGCCCAACCGGAATCGTTCCCATCAAGGAGTCTTCAACCGGGAATTTGGCAGTCCAGCTCTTTGCGTAGGGCCACGAAGGCGAGCCACAGTGCGGACGTGGGCTCGGTCGGCGTCGCGCTTGCGATGGCGGTCGAGTCGATCTGACGGTCCAACACGGCGAACGCCTGGATCATCCCGATGTTGGATGCCAGGCGTTGCTCGGGGCTCAGATGCAGGTACGCTTCGAGCGACTTTCCGAGGTGATGGGCGATGTCTCGACCCTGGACGACGATCGTTCGGTCGAGCAGGACACGGCCGTGCGCCCCCGACGAACTGCTACCGGGACCGTTGCGATAGTAGGTCATCTGCATGTCTACACGTTTTGCCGCCGCGGGAAGCAAGCAGAGATTCCGGATCGTCTTGCGCAGACTGGCCCACGCCATGAAGCCGATGCGCTCGGCGGAGCTGCCGCGGGCGCGCGTCAGGTGGTACGAGGCCTTGCCGTGCTCGGCGGTCACCACGAGGTAGTCGGTACGACGCTCGACCGACCGGAACGCGCCGAACATCTTGGGCACTCGGATCGTCACCGGCGGCACGGACTCGGTGAGGTGGATCGCGCGACTATCCCTGTCGACCTCGAAGCCCGTGTCACTCATCTCGGTAGCTTAGCAACTCCCGCCAGCGGCCAGCTTCCTTCATTCAAGGGCGATCACGGCCAGCTGCAGCCCAAAGCCCGCGTGGCCGCTGGCGCTGAGGTGCGCGCTCTCCTGGAGCACCGCGAACGTGCGGCCGTCGACCTCGAGTTGGCCCTCGGCGTTGCCGAGCAAGGCGAGTTCGGACTCTCCCAGCGTGTAGCTCACCTCGATCGGTGCGCTCGCGAACTCTTCGCTTGGCTCGCCGCAGACGTCAAGGGTCGTCTCCAACGACAGTGGGGCGAGCACGGCGGTGACTGGGTTGTCGTTGGGGGTGCCCGTGAACTCGTTGCCGAGTCCGTCGAGCACGATCGTGTCTCCGACCCCGGCGAAGAGCAGGCTGCCGTCGACGGTTCGAATCCCGACGCTGGTGTTGTGTATCTCGATGGTATCCGGGTCATCTGTGCGCTGGACCGCGAGACGCACTTCGTCGCCGTCTTGCCAGGCCGGATGCGCGCCCGAAGGGACCGGCGTGGTGAAGATGACCTCGTGCTCGCCGAGGTCTTGTGCCGCGCATTGCAGCACGGTGGTCACGACCAGGTCGGCGTCAGCCTCGGACACGGTGCTCACTGTGCATGCGGTGTCTAGCAGCGGCTCAACCTCGAGGTCACCGGTGGGCAGCGTTCCCAGCTCGAGGGCAAAAAACGCGAGCACTCCGGTGTCCGAGGCT
>JAESSZ010000939.1 GCA_016763875.1 Nannocystaceae bacterium | reverse complement strand
GGGCCCTTGGCGGCGGTCTTGGGCGAGTTATGGTCCCCCGGTGACACAAGAGGTCATCGCGGTATCATCGATAGCCCACGGAGGCGCTGGCGTCGGACGGCCAGAGACTCCCGCCGAAGGGGACTCACGGGGCCCCACCTGGTTTGTGACCGGCGCGCTTCCGGGCGAGCGAGTCACGGCTGAGGCGGAGCACCGGGCGCGTCGTTTCGTCCGCGGGCGTGTCGTTTCGGTTTTGGAACCCTCCGCTGCGCGGGTTGAACCGCCGTGTCCGATTGCAGGACGTTGCGGCGGTTGTTCCTGGCAGCACATCGCAGTCGAGGAGCAAGGGGCACTCAAGCGGCGGATCGTCGCCGACCAACTTCGCGGGGTCGTGGCTGATGACGTCGTTGTTCTTCATCCGGATGCCACCTCCTCGGCTGGCGATGCGTTGGCGTACCGGCGGCGCGCGCGGGTGCACTACGAGCGTGACGACGACGGCACCGTCCGCATGGGTTTTTTCGCGGCGGGCACCCACACGCTCATCGATGTCGAGCAATGTCCTGTGTTGCTGCCGCCGATCGACCGCGCGCTGCGTCGGTTGCGTGCCCATCCTGAAATCCTCCGTCCGCAAGGCGAGGTCCATGCGCTGACGGACGGCGAGCGCGTGGTGCTGGCTCTGCCTGGGGTTCGACCCGACGCGTCGGTGATCGCCGACGTCAAGGCCATCCTGGGCGGAGAGCTCGTCGGTGTGCTGTTGCGCGGTGGTCGCCAGACGCACTCGGTTGGGCGTACACGCCTCAAGATCGATGGGGTTGCCGGCCACGCTCCGGTGACCGCCAATGCGCTGTCGTTCTCGCAGGCGCACGCCGAGCGCAACGCGGCCCTTGTTCGTCACGTGGTTGGCCGCGCCCGTGCGGACGGCCAGCGCGTTCTCGAGTTGTTTTGCGGCTCAGGTAACTTCACGCGTGGGTTGGCCAAGACCGCCCGTCGCGTCTGGGGCTTGGATGACGATCGTGAGGCGATTGGGGCACTGCGGGCCTTGGCCGAAGAGCATCGCTTGCCGATCAATGCCAAGCGGGGGTCCGCCAGTTCGTGGCTGTCGAGAATGGCCAACAACGGGACGAAGTACGACGTCGTCGTCCTCGATCCGACGAGGCGCGGACTGGGGCAGTCGGAGGCCGCGAGCCTGGCGACGGTTGCGTCCAGTCGGATCGTCTACGTCAGTTGCGACCCGGCGACTCTCGCCCGAGACCTCAAGGTGTTGGTGGACAAACGTTGGGCCATCGCCGACGTCACCGTGTTCGATCTGATGCCGATGACGCCCGAGGTCGAGACGGTCGTGACGTTGATGCCGGTGGGCTCGCACCTTTTATGAGCGCGCTGTCGGACCTCGCGGCGGGCAAGGTTGAGCCCGTGTACCTGCTGTACGGCAGCGAGCCGGCCCCGATCACCGAGCATCTCCACGCAGTCCGCAAAGCGGTGCTCAAACCGGGCACCGAGGCGTTCAACCACGAACGCTTTGCGGGCCGCGAACTTGAGGGGATCGGGCGGGTGCTCGAGGCATGCGCGCAGCTGCCCATGATGGCTGAGTACCGCCTCGTCGAGCTTTCAGACCCCGAGGCCATCGGGAAGGGCCGCGCGGCGGCAGGGGCGGCTAAGGCGGCCCTGGACGCGCTGACCAAGTACATCGCAGCGCCGAGTCCGACGACCGTGCTCGTATTGACCAGTTTTGGGATCGACGGGCGATCGCGGCTGGTGGGGGCGATGAAAAAAAGCGGGTCAGCGGCATTGCGGTTCGAAGCGCTCAAGCGCGACGGCGATGCGGTGCAGTGGCTCTTGGAGCACGCGACGCGTCACAACATTCCCCTCGACCGTCGAGCCGCCGGCCGATTGGTCGAGTTGGTCGGCACAGGATCCTCCGACCTCACCGCAGCGCTGGAGCGCGCGAGCCTCTACGCTGGCCTTGGCGCGGCCGTCGACCACGTCGCGATTGAAGCGGTCGTCCAGCACACGCGCGAGGCGGTGATCTTCGACCTCACCGATGCAGTGGGCATGGGTGACGCGCCGGCCGCGTTGGCCGTGCTGGCCCGGATTTTTCACGATAGTCCAACCGCGGAAGTCGGCTTGGCCAATCAGGCGCTGTCGCTGCTGATCCGTCAGATACGACTCGTCTTCGTTGCGCACTTCGCTGGCACTGGCCGCGGTCGCATCGAATCGGTGGCGGGTGTTCCGCCGTTCGTGGCCAGGAAACTGGCCTCCCAAGCGCAGGGCTTCTCCGAGGCGCGACTGCGGCGGGCCTACGCTGGACTCGCCCGGTTCGACCGCGACCTCAAGGGTGGGTCACCGGCGGTCGCTCGTGCGCCCTACGTTGCGTTGCAGCGCTGGATCCTGGATGTCTGCGGGGCACTACCCGGCGTTGCGCCCAGGATCTGAGCGCAGCCGGGTTGCCGCCACAAGCTGCGGGGCCGCTGCCTACTGCGCTGCGACGCCGACGGCTTTGGTCAGCCGAGAGACGTAACGCGACGCGGTCTTGCGATGAATGACGCCCTTGGACGCTGCTTTGGCAATTGCCGTCAGCACCATCGGGAAGGTGGTCTTCACGACGTCGGTCTCTTTGCCGTCCAACGCGCGACGAAGTCGCTTGATGTACGTCCGCATCGTGGAAAGATGCATGAGGTTGCGGGAGCGTCGTTTGATCCGCTGCCGGTTTCGCTTCTCGGCTTGCTTATGGTTGGCCACGTGTCGTCTCGTCTCGGGTCGTAAAAAGGAGGGTCGTAAGGTCGAGGTCGGTGCGCTGCGACCGCGTATCCTCCGCCGGTATCGCACCGGGTGGGAGACGGCGTTATTTGGCGCACGGCACAGCCCTTGTCAAGCCGCCGTACCGCGGTCACCGTTGCGGTGCGTGCCGAACGTATTCGCTCCTCGTATGGCCCCGTCGATCGTCCGTCGATCCTCCACTGACCCGCGCGTTGTGCGAGCTGAGCCAACCGCGTCTGTGACCGCGTCTGTGCCTCTCAGATGGGCTCAGATGGCCAGTGTCGGCCTTATGCTGGTTGCGCCCACTGGGGCCTGCGTGTTCACCCTGCCGCCGCCACTGCCCGAGGAGCTGGCCGAGGCAGATGCCCAGGCGCGAGTGCGCGGGAATTTCTCGTTGAGGTGGATACGCTCCGTTACGAAGCGCAACAAGCCCTCCGGAACGTCCGCAGGCTCGGCGATTGCAAAACGGAAGAACGGCACGACACTGAGGTCCGCCGCGTTCGGCTGGTCTCCCATCAGGTACTCGTGATTTTCGAGCGCGGCCTCGGTGCGCTCCGGCAAGCTGAGAAACAGCGCTTCCGATTGCTTCGTCTTCGCGTCATCGATCTCGTCTCTGATCGCCTG
>JAESSZ010000938.1 GCA_016763875.1 Nannocystaceae bacterium | reverse complement strand
GGCGAGGAGCGAGTCGGTGACCCTGGAGGTCCAAGTGGCTCCGTTGGGTGACAGCACGGCAGACGACGCAACATCGGGCGAGACGAGCGACGACTGGGCCGAGACAGACACGGGCAGCGCGACCACAAGCGTCACGGGTGACGTTGTGGACGATGTCGCGGCGAGTGGTGACGCGGCGAGCGGCTGCCAGTGCCGCGTAGGCACCGGTCCGCATCCACTCGCCTGGCTGCTGCTCCTGCTGCCGCTAGGGCTTCGCGGTCGTGGCCCTAAGTCAGATGGTCGCTGATCCGCATGTGCGTGCCTGACTGGCTCAGGCTCGACTTGGCGGCGTACGACTGCAGCTGGCGCTGCGCGGCTGCAAACGCGTCTCGCAACGCGACGCCGAGGTCCTCGTGGTCTGGGTTGGGTGGGTCGCGGTTGACGATCAACTCGTCGCCCGGAACGCTCACCTCTATCCTGACGTGGTAGGCGCTGCCCTTGTTGTGATGCCTGTGTGGCGCCTCGACGACGACACGACAGCCGGTGATGCGATCGCACAGGCGGTCGAGCTTCGCGGCCTTGGCCCGAATTTTCTCTTCCATTTCCGACGTTCGCGTGACGTTGCGAAACGTGATCTCGAGCGGGAGCTTCATATGGCGTTCCTTGTTTGGGGCACCGACCACCGTTGCTCTGCCGTCAAACCCTGGGAGGGTCGGTGCCAACTGCGGTGCAGAAACGACAGGCAACTCCCCTAGTTTGCCGCGTTCGAGGGTCGCGGTGTGACACAAACCGTCGATGCTCGGTCGGTTTGTGACGGAGACACCTCGTACCCCAGCGCACACCCAGCGCCTGTGTCGGGTCACTAGCCCGCGCAGCAAGACCCGCGTTGCTCCGAACGGAACGTTGAACACGCGAATTTGAGAGCACCCTCCGCGCCCGCGCCGCAGCGGTAAGATCGCAAGGCGCGAGCACGCCCCTCGGTCCCGCACGACCTCAGGTCAGCAGCTTGCGTTCGATGTCCCCGGGCTCCATCTCCAGCAAGTCGCCCGCGGTGAGTTCGTCCGCCGGTTTTTCGTGCTCCCAGCGCAGCAGCCCGAGCGCCTCGTAGTGCGGTCGAATACGGTCTGACAGCAGATGGATTCGCTTGAGGTTGGGGATCAGCCGCCGAAACATGGTGTGGCGAAACTGCTGCATGAACGGCGAATCCAACACTGCCTTGTCCCACGCGCGCCGCGACATCGCGTGCGCGTAATACTCCTCGTAGAATTCGTGCGCCAAGAATCGATTGCGGATCAACACGGAAATCTCGTAGGCCCAGTCCTCCCGGTCGCGTCGGTCTGACTCGGGCAACGCACCGTAGTACTCCCGCAATGACACGACGCCGAAGTGAACGTGTCGCGCCTCGTCGGCGATGATGCGACGTAGAATCTCTTTGAGCAGCGGCTCCTTGGTAGCCCTGCGCATGGTCGCAAAAGCACCCAGGGCCAGCCCCTCGATCATGATCTGCATCCCGAGAAACTTGAGGTCCCATCGACCGTCGGTCATCAGCGCATCGATGATCGTGTAGAGGTTGTCGTTGATCTCGTAGAGCTTCCCGAGTTTGTCGGTCAGATAGCGATGAAAAACCTCGACGTGGCGGCCCTCGTCCACGACCTGCGTCGAACCGAACAGCTTGCCGTCCATCCACTCGACGGCTTCGGTGACCTGGCACGCGGCAAACAGCGCCCCTTGCTCACCATGAAGGAACTGCGACAACATCCACGCGGTCAGCCCGTGCGTGTGCTCGAGTTGCCTGCGACGGTCCAACCGGCGGTAGCTCGGTAACGACTCCAGAGGAAGCAAACTATCGGGAATGAGCAGACGACTTTCGTCTCCAGGGTCGACCTGGATGCTCCAGTCGATGTCGCTGCTGCCGTTCCACTGCCCGCGTTTCGCCGCTTCGTATAGCCGCGCCATCTCGGCCTTGTCCCGCGCGTACTTCCAGTCAAACTGGGCACGGTTGTTGGTGGCCATGGTGCTCGTGCCACCTTGCTTTCCGCGCTTGAGCAGTAGCCCGCGAACGGCCGGGCCCGCCAGATTCAACAACACGCGGGGATTGCCCGAGCGCCCCAGAGGTCCCAGCGAAGGGCTGATACGGGCGGCAAGTTCCGATAGTCGTGTCATTTGCGGGTTGGTCTCATTGTTCTTGGCGGTCTTCTTGATCGGGGGTCTCGTGAAGCAAAAGGATGCGGGCCAGACTCTTGGCGTGGTCCTCTTCGCCCCAAAGCGGTTGCTTGAGCGGGCCGGTCGCGGACCTGAGAAACACGTCGGACGCCATCATCAGCACCGCCGCGCGCACGGGCACGTCGGGCCGTACGACATCCTTGCCTTGCGTGCGAATGAAGCGCTCGACGTCGTCCACCAACGGAACGATCTGTCGCAGGAGAATTTTCTGGCCCGGACCGTTGCCATCGAGCAGCTCACGGAGGACCAACCGCGACAACTCAGGCTCGCCCTGTACGAACTCAACGTAGCGCTCGGTGGTCTGCATGAGCCGTGTGGTGAAGTCACCGTCGGCCTCGAAAACCTCCGAGAGTGCCCGGCGGAGACGGGCGATACAGCGCTCGACGGTCGCGGCGTAGAGGTCTTCCTTACTGGCGAAGTGGTACAGCAACGAAGGTCGCCGGATCCCCGCGCGCTGCGCGATGTCGGCCAGTTTCGCGGTACCGAACCCAACTGCTGAGAACGCCACCTCTGCGGCCTGCAGCAGGCGTTCGGGTGTCGACGTACGGTTTGTCCCCGCTCTCGGTCGTCCCATGGTCCCACTGGCGTACCACCATCGTTATCGACTCGCGGGTAGAAATCAAGGAAAATCCTACTCGCGAGTAGATACAGGCCGCGGCACCCGACCCTGGGCGTTAACGCAGCAAGGGCGAGTGTGAATCACACCCGCCCCCACCGTCAGGGTCTATGACCCCAGTCCGCCTACTGGCGACGTCGAAGCCCGAGGCCGAACAGACCCATAAGCAGGATCATCAGGCCACCGCTCTTGGGCGAAGTGGTGCATGAGCAACCGCTGTCGTCGTCGTCGCCGCCCGCGCTGCCGCCCGAGCCGCCCGT
>JAESSZ010000937.1 GCA_016763875.1 Nannocystaceae bacterium | reverse complement strand
GGGGCTGGGATCGGATACAGGCCCGAGCGGTGGTAGGTGTCGATAAAGTTGACG
Organism: Nannocystaceae bacterium; assembly: GCA_016763875.1. GTDB lineage: Bacteria > Myxococcota_A > Polyangia > Nannocystales > Nannocystaceae > JAESSZ01. The sequence continues at coordinate 4,786 of JAESSZ010000937.1, read as the reverse complement.
CCGACCGCGGTGTGCGTCACGCGCGCCTCACCAGGACCGGGCGCGGGGACATCGACCGTCTCCAAACGCAGGACAGCGGGGCCGCCATGGCTTCGGACCATGATGGCGGCAGCTTTTCGGACGTCGGTCACCACAAGCAGACTCCCATGAAACCGAACCATCGCTCCAGCGTCCCCACAGTGGGCTCACGTGCCCTGGTGCGATAGTCCAGTCACAACCCCGTTCGAGGGTCTCTGCCCGGTGCCATGGCCGCACGACACCGCGAACCGTTTCTCGATTTCCACCCCGGACCCGGCGACGCGACGGCGTCATACGCCGCGGAGGCCATGTGCCGCGCGGCAGGCTCCCCCGACGCCGCCGACGGTGACCGTGTCACGACCACCGTCAGCTACCTCGAGTCGCCGAGTGTCCAGATCGCGTGGCGGCTGCGCATGGCCGAGATCGGGATCCAACTCGCGCTAGTACCGTTCTACGAGAACATTCAGGCGCCCGATCCCCGCACCGCAAAAGGCCAGGTCGAGTTCACGTTGTGGGTTTATGAAGGCACCGAGGCGCGGCCCAACATCGGCCAGCCCGATGCCCGCGCAGCGGAAGCGATCGCAACCATCGCTTCCGCCCGCTACCACCTTCCCACGTGGGCACAAAACGCGGCCGCGGTCGCTCAGCAACTGGGTCCCGCATGGACCCAGCATCTGCTGGCCACGATGCTCAATCCGCTGCCCGCCCCCGAGCATCTGCACCCACTGGACTGGGTTCCGCGCGTGCAAGTGGCAGCGGCGCTTGTGATCGCGTGCCACGACAACGGTTTCCAGACCCTGCGCACCATCGCGTTGGGCCCCGTGGACTGGGTGAGCGAAGCAGCGGTGACCGCCCTGGGCGAGTTGGGCGTGCGCAACCCAGCGATCGCTGGCGAGATAGCGCAGTTGTTCGAGTATCTCCGGGGCCAGGTGCCCAGCGAAGGCTACTGCTGCTACGCCTACCCACTGGGCTCGGCATGGCTGCGCCTGCTCGCCCAAGGCGACCCTCGACACGCCGACGTCGCGGCGTGGCGGGAGCGCATGGCAAGCGGGGCCCAGGGGGGCTCCACCTCATCCAGCGGTTGCATCGGCCTCATCGACGGCTTGAACATGGAGGACTACGCCGAGTTCTGCGTCAAACAGGAGGTGCTTCAGGGTGAAGCGGGTGCGCCGAGTTCCGGACTGGGGGCGATGGTGCAGGCGGTCGCCGGCAACGCCTCGACCGGTGCGTTGCGGCAGCTCGCCGATGAGTACGGCCTGCCCATGCTCAGCCCAACGCACACCTATAGCGCGGGGTGGGCCGAGGCATTGAACAGCGATCCCCGTGGGCAGATGGCCTTCGAGCAAACCAAGGGCCGGATCAAGTTGGCGCTGCAGGGCATCGATCCCGATAGCAAGGAGGCGCGCTTCAGCCACAACATCATGCAGGGCAAGGGCCTCGATCAGCAGGAGGAACTCGCCAAGGCCCAGGCCGTGCAGCAGCAGCGAGCTGAGGGCGGCGTTGAGGACCCCGATCCCACCGTGTTCCCGGGCAAACCGCTGGCCAAGCTCTCCGACTACGTCGGCATGATGAAGAAAATGCAGGGTGGCGATTTCAACGGCGCATTGTCGGCCTATGGCCTGACGATGGCGACGTACTCCCACCTCGCCCAAGCGTGGGGGACCAAGTTCGGCACCGACCCGAGCCTCAACGCAAAGATGGCCGCCATGATGGCGCCGTAGACGGACCGGGCGCCTTGGCGCGAGATAGTCGGCCGCGATACGGAAGTGTGCTCAGGGTCACGGAGCGCAGGTGATCGCTCGACGCGGCGGGGACACAACCGAGCCATGTCCCGCCTGTTTGGCCTTTTTCTGACGTCGCTTCTCGTTCTGCCTGCCTGTGAGCGCAATGCGACGGTCGCTGAGGATGTCGATGCGCTGCTCGCCGCCACGGCCGACATCGCAGTTTTCTTGTGTGAGTGCACAACCAAGGACACCGAAGCGTGCGCCGAGGCTGCGCAGGACGTGCTGGGTGATGCCGTGAACGAGTGCATCGAGGATGTGGTGGCCGTGGACCCTCGCTCTCAAGAGGTGATGCGCTGCAGCACCACTGCGCTGCGGAATCTGCTGGACTGCTACGAGAGTGCGGCCAGCTGTCCGGAGGCGACTGTCTCCGGCTCCGTCGACCGCGACGACGAAGAATCGACCACGGAAGAGGACAAACCCATCTCCGACGACGCGTGCGCCCTGGCCTTCGAAGACGACATCAAGGCCTGCGGTGAGCTTCTGGACGAAACTCAGGACGCCTTGGACGAGTGCCTGCCTTCAGACCGGGACGACGCCGAAAACTGCCTTGGCGACGCGTGTTAGCCGCCCTGGCCAATGTCCTCGGATCGATTGTCCGCGGCCGGTTACTATCGGATGGATGGTGCCAAATAGGCTGCTTGCGACCACTAAGGGCCTCCTGAGCGCCTGCTCGATAGCGCTCGTGATCGCCTGCGGACCTGCCCTCGAGTTGGAGCCGCTCGCCCAAGGGAATACCGACGCCGATACCGACGCCGATACCGGGGATAGCGGTGCCTCGACCGACGCTGAGGTTTCGACCACCGACGCGCACGGCAAGGACTCGACCAGCGGATCAGCGGCTGGCCTCGAGGACGGCGGCACCGAGCAGGCGTCCGAATCGGACGATCGCCCAACCGACGAGGGCTGTGGCTGCGAAGAAAGCGCCACGGTCGGGCTCGACGAAGCGTTCGGTGACTACTCCGCGGCGTCAGTTCTTGCGTCTTTGCAGACCCCCGCGATCGACTGGATCTGGCTCGAGTTCGCGGACTCGCCGACCGAGACCACCCTGCACATCGCCATCGACTACGCCGATGGGCCGGTGATGCGCGGGCCCGGAGGCAACGACGGCTGCGGCTTCCTCTACGTACCGTGTCCTAGCACGTTGCTTATCCCGGTCGTCCTTACGGTCACCACCACGGACGGGTGGCTCGCGGCATCGATCCCGGCAACGATCGATGTCGACACCGACCGCGACGCGCTGTCCGTCACTCTCGCCGCGTCGGCTGAGGCCGCAGAGCTAGGCGGCACGTTCACGGAGCAAGTCGTGCCCGGTCTCGAGGGTTCCCCGACGAACATCGGTTTCATCGGCACGTGGGACCTCGACGGAGCGTGGCAGGACGCGCACCTGGCCGGGGACACCCCGCAGGGCGACGGGCTGCTGGGGCGCGCGCTGTAGATCTCAGAGTGGACGGCGAGCGCATGTTGCCCTGCGAGGCCATCTCAGGCCGGTCGTCTCACGGGACCGCACGGGTCCCGCGATATCAAACCGATCGGCGCTTCGACTTCGAATCAATCAAGCTGGTTGTCCCCGCCGTCGCCCCAGCCGTCATCCAAGCCACCGTCTCCGGGTCCGTCTCCGGGTCCGTCTCCGGGTCCGTCGTCCCCGGGTCCGTCGTCCCCGCAGTAGCTGGAAGCCTGGCCACACGTTGCCACTTCACCACACTGCGAGTTGTAGTACGAGAAAGTTCGGGTGTTCGACGGGTAGCCGTCGACCACCACATACTTGGTCCACCGACCGTACAAACCACCAAAGTCACAATCGCTCGATGCCGCACTTGTGATGGGGCTGACCCAGACACCGGACGGGGGAATCACGGCGCCGCTGCTGGCGAGTTCATACCCTTCACCGCAGCTCAGGTGTCGGTTGAAGTTCTGGATCGTTGCGCCCGGTCGGCCCGTAACGACCGTTCGCACGAGATAGTCAGGCGAGCCGTGGGCGACGCCAAGGTTGCCACACGCGCCACCCGAGCCGTTAGACAACCCAAGGACGGGCTTGAGGTAACAGACGCCTCCAAACTCGTACTGGCTGGACGTACACGCCTGCTCGCCCACTACCGTCACGCTGTCGAGTACCGTGGAACCCAGTCCGTCCTCGTACAGAGTGAACGTGTATGAACTGCCAGCTTGGATCCACGATGCGTCTTGGGTCAGGCTACCGCCCTTTTCGTCGAGCCCCGCCAATGAGGCGAACTGGGTACCAGACGCTCCGTTGACGCTGACCCAGATCTGCGGATTGTCGGCGAACTCGACGGCCGCCGAAATCTGCGACAAACCGCTTCCGCTGGTCACCTGCACGGTTTGCGGAGATGCCGAGATATCGCCCGTGGGAACGCCAACATTACAGACGCCACCGTAACAACCAAGGGAATCGGCGCAGTCGTAGTGGCTGTTGCATTGCCCTTCTCCGATCTCACAGGGACCGCATTGGTCACAGTACTGCAGGGTGCCTTCATCCCACGCGCATCCGGGACCGGCGAACGTGCACCGAATCGCGCTGCTGTTGGACGTTCCGTTGCAGCCGCCAATCCCGGTCGCGCCGTCGCAGTTCCAGTCGCAGATGTCCGCAGTTTTTACGTAATCCGCGGGGCACGTCGCTTCGCACGATTGGAAGCTCGCCCCTGCGTCCTGCACACAGTTAACCGCATTGCTGTTGTTCGTCCCGTTGCAGCCGCCGAGCCCGGTCGCGCCATCGCAGGCCCAGTCGCAGGTGTCCGCACCGACATGGTAGCCCGCCGGGCAGCTGGCCTCGCAGGACGGAAAGCTAGCGCCCTGGTCGAGCGAACATTGCACTGCGTTGCTGTTGTTCGTTCCGTTGCAGCCGCCGGGTCCGGTTGCGCCAGCGCAGTTCCAATCGCAGATGTCGGCCGAGACGTGCCGCCCGGCGGGGCAAGAACTGCCGCATTCGACGAGCCCGGACTTGGCGCTTGCTTTGCTGTCTTCGCCGC
>JAESSZ010000936.1 GCA_016763875.1 Nannocystaceae bacterium | reverse complement strand
GCTACCGTCCCGCCTAGTCCATCATGGCCATCAAGATCGGAATCAACGGGTTCGGCCGCATCGGTCGTCTGTTCTACCGCATCGCAGCCGAGCGCGGCGATATCGAGGTCGTCGGAGTCAACGATCTCGTCCCTGCCCCGAACCTCTCGTACCTGCTTCGCTACGACTCGACCCACGGTCGGTTCAGCAAGGCGGTGACGGATACCGACGAAGGCTGGGAGGTCGAAGGGGTCAAGACTCGGTGCATTTCCGAGCGTGATCCCGCGAAGCTTCCCTGGGGCGAGATGGGCGTTGACTACGTGCTCGAATCGACGGGCGTGTTCACGGCCTACGACGGTGCGATGAAGCATGTGCAGGCGGGGGCACGACGCGTCTTGATCTCGGCGCCAACCAAGACGCCCGAGCAGGTCCCAACCATCGCGTACAAGGTCAACCACGAGACCTACAATCCCGAGACCCACAAAGTCGTCTCGAACGCTTCGTGCACGACCAACTGTCTGGCTCCGATCTCCAAGGTCATCGAAGATAACTTCGGTCTCGCCGAGGGATTGATGACCACCGTGCATTCGGTCACCGCGACTCAACCAACGCAGGACGGCCCCTCGCAAAAGGACCTTCGTGGCGGTCGCAACGGGTACACCAACATCATCCCGGCCAGCACGGGTGCAGCAAAAGCGGTGGCGCTGTGCATTCCTGAACTCGCCGGGAAGTTGACCGGCATGGCGTTTCGCGTTCCCACGGCCGACGTTTCTGTCGTCGACCTGACGTTCCGGACCAGCAAATCGACGTCGTTGACCGAGATCAACGCGGCGATGAAAGCGGCGTCCGAAGGCTCAATGGAGGGAGTGCTTGGCTATACCGAGGAGCCGGTCGTCAGCAGCGACTTCATCAGCGACCCGCGGTCCAGTATCTACGACGCCAAGGCAGCGATCGCGCTCAACGAGCACTTCTTCAAGATCGTCTCCTGGTACGACAACGAGTACGGCTATGCGTCGCGTTGCATCGACATGATCTCGATGATCGCGCGCAAAGACGGGCTGTAGCCGCAGCACGCTTCCGAGCCGAGGTCAGAAGTCGACTCTCACCCCAATGGTGGGATAGATCGGGATTCCGACGAATCCCGCCTCGGCACGGAAGTCAGCGGTGTACAGGATCGCTTCGGGATTTTGCCGGTTGTAGACATTCTGGACGTCGATGTACGCGTGGACTGCGACCCTTTGCAGCGTCCAGGTGCGGTCGACTCGGAGGTCGAGTTGGTGAAACGGCGGAAGTCGGCCTTCGTTGCGGTTGCCCTGCACGGGCACGAACCCCCCGCGGACGGCGACCGAGCCGATCACTGGCGTAAACGGATAGCCCGTGACCCAGCGAAACCGGGCCCCGATTCGCCAGTGTCGCGGAAGTATGTACGAGGCCACAACGATGAGATTGTGTCGTTGGTCGAAGTCAGAGACGCGCCGTGTTCCCTTGAAGCGCTCGCCCGCTTGAACGAGGCGCAACTCGCCGAAGGACAGGGTGTAGGCCACCCATCCGTAGAGCTTTCCGGTGAGGCGCTTGCGAAGTAGAACCTCCGCACCCAAGTTCCGGCTGCGGGTCGAGAACCCGACCCGACGTCCGTCGAACAGCAAGGGCTCGGCGTTGTCCTGGTCGCGGAAGTAGCCGGTCGTGCTCAGGCCCCAACCGCCGTTGAAGTCAACCTCTGCGCCCACGCTCGCGTGCAAGGCCTGACGCACGCTGAGGTCTGTGTCTTGGGGGGCAAACTCGATCTGAGGATCGAACCGGCTGAACACCGGTGGCAACAGTGCGTTGCCGCCTCCGATGCCGCTGGTCTGGTCGATCAGGTCGACGGAGTCTCGGTCGGTGATCTGCCGTACCTGGCTATAGCGGCCCACGCCTCCCGCGATTGCCCACCGCTGCCCCAGCGCCAATCGAGCGGAGGCGCGCGGATCGATCGAGTAGGCCTGGCGCGACTCTACGGTGAACGCGTTGGCCCGCATGCCGGGGCGGATCGATGCACGCCCGTAGTGAAAATCCGCCACGGTGAAAACACCCAACGTGCTCGCGACACCGCGCTCGGTCGTGATGGCTGCAGGGCGCGCCGCGAATGTCTCTGGATCGACGACGGCCGCCTCCTGTCGTGTTCGGTAGACATCGATCTCCGAGTCCGCACCGATCGTGAGGTCGACAAAGCGGGAAATTTTGCCCGTACCCTGGGCGCGCAGGGAGAGGATTCCATCGTCGCGACGTCGAGTCAGCGTGTTGCTGGCGAGTGCGAGACGGCCAAACTCGTAGCGGAACGACGGGGTCAGCAAGAACCGGATGCGGTCCTGTCGCTTGCGGAAGACGAGGTCCAGTCGATGGAAATCCGTGCGGAAGTCGAAGCCTGCGTTGGGGTCGTCGCCGTTCGCTGGTCCCTGGCCGCGCAAACGATCTCCGGCGCCGATCATACGCAGCGTGAAGGCCCCGCCACCCGGGAGGGGTTGGTCGACCATGCCCTGGTAGTCCCAGTAGCTGGGCAGCAGTAGGCCGCTGGCCTCCCCCGTGACCCGTTCGACGATAGCGCCCGCACCCGCGACCACCGCGTCGACGTATCCGCGTTGAACCCCGACCACGTAGGACCCGTCGCCCACCGGGCCCTCGACCAGAGCACTCGCCGCGGCGAGATCGATCTCGCCGTGTCCGTGCACCCCATCGCGTCGCCCCGCGCGTGGTTCGACCAATACTATCCCGCCAGTGGCGTTGCCGTAGGCGGGGTCGAAGTTGCCCGGTATCAGGTCCAGACGCTCGATGACATCTGCGGGAAAAATAGAAGACAGCGATAGAACATGAAACGCACGAGGTACCGCGTGGCCGCCGAGAAACACGCCGGACTGGCCGGGCGGAGCACCTCGAAGCACGAGTAGGCCCAGGCTCGCTGGTGCGCGCGCGACCCCAGGAAGGTTTTGCAATGCGCGCAGCGGGTCACCCTGGGCACCGGCCATGGTCTGTATCTCTTCGCGCGATAACTCATGGCGCCGCGGTGACGTTGGCTCAGGCGCTTCAGCGCGCACGACGGTGCGGTAGGGCGTGCCGGCATCGGTGGCCAGAAACAGGTTCACCTTGGCGGTCTTGCCGGGTTTGATCTCGACGGTCCGCTGGCTTGCTTGGAGTCCAGGTGCGACGACAAACACCTGCACGGCGCCCACTGGCACGTCCGAGACCTCGAACCGCCCGGCCTCGTTCGCGGTGGCGGTGATGCTCCACGCTGGATTGTCCGGGGGCGTGGCTGGTGTCCGACGCTTGGGCCCCACTGGTGAGTCCGTCGACGCGGGGACGACAAGAATCGACGCTCCGGCGACGAAGTGCCGCTCTCCGGCAACACGGATCCGCCCCGCCACGCTACCGCAGGCTGCGTTCGGGCACGTCGGTTGTGGTGCCAGTTGCGCCCGCACCGGTCGTGGCACGACGCCGACGGCTGCGAGCACCGCCGCGCACACTACTGCGGTTCGAAGTGCAGCCATCCCCAGGCCTCGGCGCGCCTATCGTCGTGCACAACGAAGTATGCGGTGACCGGGTCTGCCCGCGAGGCTTCCCAAACCACGGACGTTTGTCCGAGCGCTTGCTCGAGTTGTGCGACCTCGCGGCTCATGAACCATCGGCCTTGCAGTTGGTCCTCGACATCGATTTTCTCTCCGTCGATCTCAACGGTGTATCGGTCGATGTCGCTGTCGCTCGGCTGATAGCTCACCGTGATCGTGGCACCGACCGGAACCGTGATCGTCGCCTCCGGCGCGTAGAGATCCGGCTCGCCACCGTCGACTGAAACCGAAAACGCGCTGACGGCCGGGTTGTGGTTGCGGGGCACGTCCAGCAATGGCGCGAGCGACTCGGAGATCTCGAACTCGCCGCCGAGCGCGGTCAGGGCGTCGACGACCTCGGAAAGCGAGCCGAGGCTCAGCGTTCGCTCCATCCACAGACACCCTTCTAGAGATTTGCGCTCTGCGATTCTGTCGATGCAGGCCTCGGTCCCGGGCCCTACATCGGCGCTTGCAACGAAGCCGATCGTCGGTGCCCGGTTGATCAAGAACACAGCGTCGGCATCTTCGGCGGGGAGGAAATCGCCGAGTTTGAACTCAAGAGAGTCTGCGCCTGCGAGCGCGCACGGCTCATCGGGCGCTAGAAATTCAAGGTCGCATGGGCGCAGCGCGGTGGCATCGGCGCGCAGCAAGCAGTTGCCATTGCCGCCGCACAGGTACCACTGCGGCGAGAGGTCCCTGAGTGGGATGATGCCGTCGGGCCCGACGATCAAGGGCCGCGCAAGCACGGTATCGAGCGGCAGGACCTCGTTTGTGGTCGGTTTCTCGGGGTCGAGCGTGTCGCCGTAGGGGCCTTGAGTCACGACCTCGACGCGGAGCGCGAGTTCTCGGTCGCGAGCGAGTACCCACGGCGGATCGAGGGAGGGGGTGCAGGCGGCGCAAAGCGCGACGAAGCCGATGCTGTGCCCTGCGACCCGATGGGTCATCGACGAAGTCATTGGGGGCGGAGCGTCTGGGGATGGATCATCTGGCGAGGATCATCGCGGCAGGCCCGGCCCAGCACAAGCGTCGTGTCGCTGGACGTAAAAAGGGCGTCGACTTGGAAAGCCGACGCCCTTCTTACGTTTGCTGCGGCTACTTGACCGCAGTCACCACAGGACTACTTACAGACGTAGCCGCCACCGTCGTAGGTGTTGGTGATGCCTTCGCAGTCCGCGTCGCCTTCGCAGGTGTCGATGCAGGCGCCTTCGATGCACTCGCCGGGGAACATTGCCGATTCGCAGTCAGCCGTGGTGCCGCACTCGCAGGTCTCGGCCGCTTCGTCGCACGTGAACGAATCCGGGCAGAACTCGCAGGAGAACGCAGCAGTGGGGCCCGTGCAGGTCATGTCGCCGCTGACATCGCCGCAGGTCCAGTCGGACGTCGAACTGCAGACCGTGACGGTGGTGCCGTCAACGTCCGTGACGTCGATGGCGGTCGACATCAGGGACGCGCAGTCAGCCATTGGGTCTTCTTCGGCGACGCAGAAGTCGGTGTCCCCGAAGTCGATGCAGACACCCTGGAATGCGTCGGTGCACTCCTGGTTGGTCGTACATTCGGTGACGGCGACTAACAACTGGCATTCGAGATCGGCGGCGCAGGGCGAGAAGCAGTAGTCGTTCGAACCACAGGTCAGGCCGAGGTCCATGCCGCTTATCGTGCAATCGGCGTCGGCGGCACACTCGTACTGACAAACCGCAACGTCGGGTCCGCCGTCGTCTCCGCCTTCGCTCTCGGTGCCGGTGTCGGCGTCGTCGGTCATACCGTCGTCGCCGTCGTCGTCGCCGTCGTCGTCGCCGGTCATGCCGTTGTCGTCACCGCCGGTGGCGCTGGTCGTGGGGGTGGTGCTGTTTCCGGTGTCGTCCGAGTCGTCATCACCGGAGCAGCCGGCGAGAGGGGCGAGAAGAAGCGTGGCAAAGAAAAGGGTCGAAGATTTCATCATGGCGAAGTAACTCCTGAGTTTGAAAAAGTCTTGGGGACCGTGGGGGGAGGGGTGCAAAGCCGACCTTCGGTCCGAGATAAGGTGCAGGCTTGTATCACCGATCGTGGTGAGAAGCGGTTTTTACGGCAGCCGTCCTGGGTGGAAACGCGGCGCAGGGGGCAAGAGAGCATCGTTGGGATCGTGGGCGATTCTGCGAACGGAAACCCGCGCAGGTTTCGCGCTGGTGGCGAAATGTCGGATGCCGATCTTCAGGATTGGCAGGTTTGCTCCCCGGAGACTGATTGATTTGTGTAATGAGCAGCGTGGTCGTCGCGATACGCCCACGCTCTTGGTAAGAGACGTGCGTCAGCGATGAACGTCGCATCCCCCACAAATAATCTATCGGGCGCCAAGAAAAACCGGCGACGCAGTCTGTCCGCGAGACTCAAGATCCTCCTTGGTCGCCGTGTACTGCGTTTACGGAGCGGATGGCTACGGAAACGCCTTGGGCGCGGTCCACTCGTGATGCGCGGACGAACGCTTGATGCACAGCTACAGCACGTCCTGAGGGTCATCGCTGTGGGATCGCGTCGACCACTGCACACACATGCGGTCGCTCGCGCACGACTTGAGTACAGATTGATGCCCGAGCTGTTCGAGGATCCGCTCGCCGAGCCGCCCACGACGACGCGCACGATCTGCGGGGCGGACGGTGACATCGCCGTACGGATCTACGGCGCCAAAGCGGCCCAACCCGGGCCCGCTGTGGTCTATTTCCATGGCGGCGGTGGGGTCGTCGGAGACCTCGACACCCACGACATCGCGTGTCGAAAGTTGGCCCTCGCGGCGGGCTGCTCGGTTATTGCTGTCGACTATCGATTGGCGCCCGAGCATCCATTGCCTGCCGGGCATGACGACGCGGTGGCTGCGTTCCGTTGGGTCTTGGATCACGCTGAGTCGCTCGGGTTGGATCCGACTCGAATCGCTGTCGCCGGCGACAGCATGGGCGCCAACTTGGCGGTCGGTGTGTGCCTGGCCTGCCGCGGCACAGCGTCCCCGTGTTTCGGCCTCATCATCTACCCGGCCACCGACTTCGCCGCCAAGGCGCCGTCGCACAGCGAGTTTGGTTGTGGGTTCTTCCTTGAACGGGCCACGATGGACTGGTTTTCTCGGCAGTACCTCGGCGTGGCCGACCCCAAGGACCCGCGCGCATCGATTCTGCGCGCACCAGATCTGTCCGGGCTGCCACCCATGCTCGTTGTTACCGCTGGGTTCGATCCGCTGCGCGACGAGGGGCAAGCCTTCGCGGAAGCACTGGAACTCGCCGGCTCGCCCGTCGAACACCGTGAGTACGAAGGGCTAGTACATGGCTTTGTACAGATGACGGGGGTTTGCCAGGCCGCCGAGTCGGCGCTCGATGATTTCGGGCAGGCCTTGCGACGCGCCTTTGGTCGAGTCTGATACCCTGCGTCCGATGCTGCCCACCAAGTTCTTGGCACTTCCGTTCGTCTTGTTGTTCGCCGTGGGGTGCGACAGCACTTCCACCACCAACGACGACGCAGTCAGCAAAGCGGCCGCCAAAAAGCAAGAAGAGCAGGCGGCCACCGACAAGCGGATTGCAGCGAAAAAGGCGGAGCGGCTGGCCAAGGACAAGGCCAAAGAGGACGCGATCGTGGCTAAACAGGCGGCGGTCGACGCTATTTGTGTGCTTCCCGAGAAACTGCCCAAGAAGCTCGACAAGGCGTGCGACGAGGTGTCCACGGCGCACGATGCGTTCATGGTGCGGCTGTACTCGGAGAAACCCGAGACGATCGAGAAGTGGACTGCTGGCAAGACCATGCAGCTCTCGATGACCGTGGCGCAGTGCAAGAAGGCCGGCAGTCTCGAGGTCGCGGCCTGTCAGGCGCATGCGCTGACGCAGGCGGGTGCTGAGATCAAGAAAGAGCTGCCGGCGATCTTCCGCACCTGCATCGAAAAGTTCGGGACTCCGCCTGAGCCGGCTCCCAAATGAGCGAGGGCGGACTCGGGAATATTTTCGACGCGGCGGGGAAGGGCGAACAGGACCGCCACACGCCACGCGGTCCTGATTTTCGTGTCGAGGTGCAGATCCCGAGGAGTGCACTGGGAGGCGAGGCCGGGGTCGACGCCCCCGTGCCGGAGCAACGCACGATCGACGGCAAGGTCGTGCGTCGCAATACGACGCCGGGCGATCCGCCTGGCATGGTTCGGTTGCATCTCCCGGCCGATTTCAAGGACGGTGCGGCGTTGCGTCTGCGAGGCCAGGGGGGGCGCAGCGAAGGCGGACGCGCGGGTGATCTGTTGCTGACTGTGCGTTTGGTCGACGAGCCATCTTCGAGTCTCCTTTGGTGGGTCGTGCTGCTCGCCGTCGTGCTCGCAGGCGGTGCCGCATGGGCGCTCCTGCGAACTTGACGTTTGCGCTCGATCCTCGCGCGGGTATGATGTCCGCCGCCGACTCGGGTCGGCGTGACGCATGACCCAACCTCCGCACGGCCCTCCGCACGGACCTCCGCACGGCCCTCCGCACGGGTCTGCGCCAGGGCCGGTGGGGCCCGGCACTGCACCCGGCCCACAGCCGACCGGACAGCCGACCGGACAGCCGACCGCGGTCGGTGAGGT
>JAESSZ010000935.1 GCA_016763875.1 Nannocystaceae bacterium | reverse complement strand
GCGCGCTCGAGGATCAACGCGCGGCGGTGTTCCAGCGGCTCTTAGAGGCGCAGTCTTTGCTTGAACGCACGGTCGAACTCGGCTTGGCGCAGCACGACGACGTCGTCGAGCACGAGCGGCAGGTAACGCTGGCGTTGGCGAGCCTCACCGGTACTTAGCGGTTCGGTGTAGAGATCTCGCGATACGCGATCTCCGACGACGATCGCAACGATGATCTCACTGAACGTGCGAACCACGATCGCGTGCGACACACGTACGAAGATCTCACGCGAGGGGGCAAACCAAGATCTCCCGAAGAAGGGCGATCCCAGATCTCACCGGATCGTTTCTCGACGTTCATTTTTTTGATCGCCGAATACACTCAGGAATCCGCGTTTCGCTGAACGAACTTCGCGTAGCGCCGTCGGATTCAGAAGGGTAAGCAAACCGCGATGCAACTGACGACGCTTGTGGGTCTTCTGGAGCGCGACCAACCGGGGATCAGAGATCTCTCCTCAACACGCGGAAACCTGGCTCGCCTTTACGCGGAACGGGGTCAGCACAAGGAGGCGGTTGAGCAGTTTCGGATCGTGCGGGACGCGGCTCTGCGACCTCTGGGGCGGAGCAAAGGTCCGACGGCGCAACAGGCCACGGCAGCGATTGCCGCCTCGCTGTTTGAGATGGGGAAACTCGACGCTGCAAAGCAGGAGGCCAAGCGTGCGCTCGCTTCGGGGGTCAGTGGCAAGGTCGCCGATGACCTTGAGCGGATCATCGCGGGTGCACAACGTGCACTGCCGGCTTCGGCCCGCGGCGCGGCGAGCAAGCCGCGGAAGTAGGGCTGCGGGCGCCTGGTACCATGCCGCCGTGGACCTCGATGGCACGCGGGGGTCCGGTAGTGACGCCACGACGCAGGCGGCTCCAGCGCTCGCTGACACGCAACCTGTCGACGGCAGCGACGTGACCGTGCCTGGGCGCGGGGAGCCGGATGCCGGACTTGAGACGCGTCGCCTCATAGCTGCACTGGAGGCCAAACTCTTCGGTGCCGAGGGCGATCCCGTCAGCGTTGGGCGCTTCGAGATTATCGGCAAGTTGGGCGAGGGGGCGATGGGGGCCGTCTATCGCGCTCGCGACCCCGGTTTGGACCGGGAGGTGGCGGTCAAGCTGATCGCAGGCAAGGCGTTTGCTTCGGACTCGGCCGGTGAAGTCGCCCACGAGCGCCTACGCAGAGAGGCCCGTGCCCTCGCAAGTCTCGCGCACCCCAATGTGGTCGCCGTGCTCGATGTCGGCCGGGAAGCCGGCCAGCCCTTCGTTGCGATGGAGTTGGTGGACGCCGGGACGCTGCTGGATTGGTGCGAGTCCAACCCGCTCGGAGCGCCCGGCCGAACCAAGGCCCTCGTCTCGCTGCTTGAGCAGGCCTGCAGGGGATTGGCGGCTGCACATCGCGCTGGGGTCGTTCATCGCGACGTCAAACCTCAGAACATGCTCATCGGTGCCGATGGCCGTCTGAGGCTGGCGGATTTCGGGCTCGCGAGAGCGGCCGCCGTCGAGACCGATCCCGATTCTGAGCTGCAGAGCGCAGACCCGATCGTGACGTCGCTCAGTACCCCCGGGGCGGTTGCAGGCACGCCCGCGTACATGGCCCCCGAACAATTCGAAGGCCGCACCGACGAGCGTAGCGATCAGTTCTCGCTGTGCGCCTCGTTCTGGGAGGCAGCGTACGGGCAGCGTCCGTTCCGTGGCCGCAACATCGCGGCGCTGATGGCCGCGATTCGCGATCTGCCGCCGAATGTACCCGCCAGAGCGCCACGGTTACCGAGGGCAGTGCGGCGAGTGCTGTTGCGTGGACTGGCGAAGGACCCCGCCAAGCGCTTTGCGTCGATCGATGCGCTGCTCTCGGAGTTGCGCCGACGAAGGGGGCTCGGGGTGGCCGTGTTGCTCTCCGGCGGAGTCGCTGCGGCCGCGTTGTTCGTTGGTGCGCAGACCGGGGGCGGCGAGCAGCCGCGCTGCGATGCACCACCCGCGCAAGTTCGCGACGCATGGGGAACTCGCGATCGCCTGACTGCCCGGGCGCGCTTCGTGGCCGCATCGGCGGAGTTGGGGCCCGCGGTGTTCGAGCGCGTCGATTCCGCACTGAACACGTATGCCGACGCGTGGGAAAAGGGTTGGACAGCCGCGTGCGTTGCAACGCGAGCCGGGGCGCAGTCGGACGCCGACTTCGACCTGCGGATGCAGTGCCTGTCGCGGACGCAGCGGGTGCATGCCGCCGTGCTCGACGTGCTGCTCGCGGGGGAACCCGGAGCGACGGACCCTGCCAAGCTCGCCGACGCTGTCGAGAGTCTGCCGGGTGTCGAGCACTGCGCTGACTTGCACCGCTTACGGGGCGAGACTCCGCTCCCGGAGGATCCCGCGGTGCGTGCGGAGATCGGGCGCTTGGATGCCGAGCTGGAGACGCAGCGGACCTTGCAGTTCGCCCGAGCCTTCGCCGAGGGGATCGCCAAAATGGAAGCGTTGCGTGGGCCGGTCGAAGCTACGGGGTACGCACCGCTGCGCGTCAGGTGGGCCCTCCTGTCGGCCGATCACTACCTGGTCGATCATGACCGACGAGCGCTGCAGTTCGGAGAGATGGCGCTCGCGCTCGCCGAAGAGGCTGGGCTGGATGGCCGCGCCTCCGAAGCGGCGCTGCGAGTTTGGGAGATGTCGGAGCGTTTTGGTAGTCCGCAATCCGAGACCCGGCTGTACCTGCGCAAAGCGAAGGCGCTTGCGGAACGGATCAGCGACGAGGACGATCGCGAGTTTTACCGGGCGCTGGTGAACGAGAGCGAGGCTATCCAGCTGCGACTGGACGGCAAGCCAGAGGAGGCGCTCGTCAAGATGCGCGAGCACCAGGCATATTTTGAGACGCATGACGGCCCGGAGGCGCTCGACGTCGCCGGAGCGCTGGAGGGGGCGGGCGAACTCTTGATCGACTTGGGCCGGTTCGAGGAGGCCGAGCGCGAGCTCTTGCGGGCACGGGACATTCGTCAGCTTCACCCGGGCAGGCGCTGGGACAAGCAAGTTGAGATCGCGACGCTTCTCATGCGTGCGGCATCTCAGCAGCGTCACGGGGAGGACGCTGCTCGCTACGGCCGCACCGCCTTGGATCTCACCCGTAAGCACCTCGGCGACGAACACCCGCTGTACCTCAGTGTTCTGGGAAACCTCGGGGTTGCTCAGACCTACAGCGGGGAGCTCGACGCCGCTCTCGAGACCTCGCGCCGAGTTCTCAAACTAATGAAGAAGGTTCTCGAGCCCGGGGCGGCGTCGCAGGTGATCGCACGGATGAACCTTGCGGACCAGCTACCGGAGGGCGAGGAGAAGGTGCGGCTGTACCAGGATGCGTACGATGTCGCGCTCGAGCACCATGGCGTGGAGAGCTATCCGTATGCGCTCGCCTTGTCCGCGCAGGGTCGACATGCGCAACGCACCGAGGACGGCGAGCGAGCCGTGCGACAAATCCGAGAGTCTCTGGCGATCTTCGAGGCGCGCGGGCGTGTGGCCAAAATAGCGCGTGACCGCGTGGCGCTGTCGCTGTCTCTTTCGCAGCTGGCGCAGTACGAGGAGGCCGAGAAACTCGCCCTGCGCGTGGTGACGGAAATGTCCGAGCGCCTTGGCTCAGACAGTAAGAATTTGGCGGACCCGTACTACTGCCACGCGACCGCGCTGCACGGCTTGGGCCGGGACGATGCAGCTCGCGACGCGCTGGTCCTTGCCGCCGAACGGGTCGAGAAATCCGACACCGACCTCGGCGAACGCATCGAGACGCTGAAGGCGGCGCTCGATGGTGACGAGCCGGCCACGCGAAAGTGAACGGAGACTCGTCGAGGGGCTGGCCTCCAGCGCATTCGACGCGGGACGGGCTGCTAGCCTCGCTTCGGGGTCGCGATTGGACAGGCGACGGGGTTTTGCCTCAGTCTTCATGAGCATGGAGAACGGCGAGCAACTCGAGCGTTTGCGGCATTTCTATAGCCGCTGCGATCCTGCGAGGTCCGTTCCCGCAGACGACCCGGACGGATGGTACGTAGACTTCGATGCAAAGGGGCTCCGCGGCCAACCCTGCATCACCAGGCTCGGTACGAAGATCCAGCTCGCGGAGCGGCCGCTATGCCAGCTTTTCACCGGGTTCTCCGGGTCAGGCAAGACCAGCGAACTCTCGCGGTTGGCGAAGCGCTTGCGCGACAATGGCTACTACGTCTTGCACGTCGACATCGAGCGCCACCTCGACCTGACGCAGCCCATCGACTATCCGGACGTTCTCATCGCTCTCGGGGTCGCCGTGGACGACGAGCTGTACTCCGATCCCACCAACAAGGCCGGCCAGTGGACTCGGCGATTCACCGCCGAGGTCCGCAACTTGTTGTTCAGCAAAGTTGAGCTCGACAAGCTCGAACTCAAGGTCGGGGTGGACACCGCAGGTACCCAGTTCGGCTATCGGCTCAGGGGCAATACCGTCCTTCTCGAGGAGATCAGGCGAGCGGCGGGCAATCGCAGGGACGAGCTGCTCAAACAGACCAGGGCTTACTTCGAACGCGCCGACAAGTACGTCCGCACGAGCCTAGGCTACTCGCAGGGGTTGGTACTGCTCGTGGACAATCTCGAGAAGATGCCGACCGAGCTGCCACAGATCCATGAGGCAGCACACGCTCTGCTTCTCGGTCAAAGTAGGGCGTTGCGAGCGCCTGGTGTTCACACCATCTACACCTTCCCACCTCGCCTCGCGTTCTCGCCCGCTCGGCGAACGCTCCTGCAGCTCTACGATGGTGACCCGCTGGTGCTCCCGATGGTCAAGGTGAGTGAGCGTCCCTCGGGGGAGCCGCTACCCGAGGGCATCGCTGCGCTTGAAGACCTGATGCTGCGGCGACTGGACGTTGAGGAGGTCTTCGGAGGCGACCTGGCGCTCGTGTCCGCCCTGGTGGCGCAGTGCGGCGGCTACGCCCGCGAACTGTTGCAGCTCGGCCGTGGCGCCATCGAGGCGGCCCTCGAAGTTGGCCAAGGCCTACCTCTCGGGCGCGCG
>JAESSZ010000095.1 GCA_016763875.1 Nannocystaceae bacterium | reverse complement strand
GGAAGACGCCAAGGCAGACGGCGGCGACAAGAAGGAAGACGCCAAGGCAGACGGCGGCGACAAGAAGGACGGCGGCTGGTAGGCGCAGCGGTCCGTAGCGTTGGCGGGCTAACGCTGCTCGCACTGCTCGCGTGTGGTGCTCGTGACAAGGAGGCGGTTCTGGACGTGTCGGCGTCGACACCCACGGCCTCCGACGACAGCGCGGAGGCCGTGCATCGTCGCGATGCGGTAGCCGAACTCACGCGCTGGGAACAACAGCGGCGCGATGAGACTGACTTCCTTCGGTTGCCACCTTGGAGCGAGGTGGCGGGCGCCGACCCTTTGTTGCTCCGTCGACTTGCCGACGGCAGCATGCTCGGTTTACTGCGCGGTGACGGGGTTCTGGTTCGCTCGTTTGACGACGGGCGCCCACGGCAGCGTACCGCGGTGGCCCACGATTCCACCGGCTGGGCCGTCACCGAGGACGGCACCGTTTTGTTTGTTGTCGGCCCCAAGTCCGGCCGCGTCGCTCGCTTCTCGTTGCCACAGCGCGCCGACCAAGACCTCGTCGTCCGTGGTGGCATCGATGTCACCGCGTCGTACTCGCTGAGGGATGTCGCCGTATCGCCGCGCGGGCAGTTGGCGGTGGCCGATGGCTACGCCCACCGGGTGTTGGTGCTCGCTGCGCCGCCGTGGCCCGAGTCGGGGACGTCCGCGGTGAGTGTCGCGCCAACCTTCGCTGCCGATTGCGCGGGCCCGCTGTGGGTCCAGTGGACGGCAACCCGGTTGCTCGCGCTGTGCAGCTTGGACCACACGCTGCTCGCGTGGCCCCTCAACGCCGCGGGACAACCCACCGAGCCGCCCGTGGTCGTGGAACACGACGGCCCGGTTTGGAGCGTCGATGCCCAGCCGCTGCCCGATGGGACCGGGTTGCGTCTCGCCATGGGGGGCGTGGAAGACAAACCTCTCGATCGTAGTGGTGGGGCTTTCGGCAACATCGACTCGTTTGTCTTCGTGACCGACATTCCCGATGAGGGGCCACCGGTGCGTCGCGCCGAGCTCAACGTCTCTGCGCACGGTGCCGTGACGCCCAAGTGGATTCGTCTGCAGTTGTCGGGCGAGGCGGCAGATCTACAGACGCACGTACAGACCGTTGGTTATGGATCCGAGGCGTGGGTCACCGCCGTTTGGGACGCAAAGTTCTCGACGCCAAAAGTCCAGACCACAGCGCTGGTGCCCGGGATCACCGACATGGTCGTCGCGGACGACGGCTCGGTGCTCGCCGCCAATCCGTTGCTGGATGCGTGGCTGTCGTTCGGAACGGACGGCACACTGTCGGTTATCGCCGCGGGCAACCCCGAGGCCGACACGCGCAGCCCCGATGTCCGTCTGGGCGAGGCGCTTTTGTTCACCGGGTTGATGGCTCCAGCGGCCCGCAGCGAGGGCAAAGCGAGCCGCTTCACGTGCGAGACGTGCCACTTCGAGGGCGGCGTGGACGGTCGGGTTCACTGGACCGGTCGCCAAGACGTGCACGCGTCGACCCGCCCGATCAGGGGACTGTTCGCCAATCGTCCGCATTTTTCCCGGGCGTTGGACGGCACGATGGCGGAGATGGTGAACAACGAGTTCCGCGTGGCCAGCCGCGGCACGGGGGCAGACCCCTGGTTTTCACTCAGTCCTGAGACCGTGCCGTGGTTGAGGTACCTTGGCGTGCAGACCGAAGTCGATGGCGCCGGGCTGCGGCGAGCGCTGATGGCGTTCATCATGGTGTTCAACCACGAGCCGAACCCGCGGGCGCTGTCCGCCGAGCCGTGGTTCGACGAGGACGAAGCTCTCGCCTTCGCTGACGTCGCCAAGTTGTTCCAGCGCCACTGCGAGAGCTGCCACCAAGCGCGCTCGCTGACCGACGCCCCCGAGTCCCGCCTCGAGCGTTCCGCGTGGGCTGGGCTCATCGCCTCGCCCGCCGCGCCCATAGTATGGGCCACCCAGGATCGGATGCGGACCGGTGTCGAGCCGTACGTGCACGAAACTGGTGCGCGTGTGCCTTCTCTGCGGCGACTGTACGCCAAACGACCGTACTTCACCGACGGGGGGGCCTCCACGTTGCGCGAGGCGGTCGCGCGGTTCTCAGTGGGTCCCTCGGTCGGTAGCGGGCAGCATCTGCGGGAGGTGGCCGACGGCCGCAAACTCACCGCGTCCGAGCAGCGCGGCCTGTTGCGCTTTGTGGGCCTATTGTAGGCGTCGGTAGGCATGACCGTCGGTGGTGTGAGGTCTCATTGCGCCAACCCGGCCAGTGCCTTATATCCGTGGACCCGTACGGCCTCCTATGAAGATCCTTGTGACCGGTGGCGCCGGGTTTATTGGTGCCAACTTCCTCAATCTGCTCGTGCCGCGGCACCCCGAGCACCATTTCGTCAACCTCGACAAGCTGACCTACGCAGCCAATCCGTTGTCGTTGGCTGCCATCGAGGCGGCGAGCAACTACGAGATGACTGTCGCGGACATCGTCGACTACGACGCTGTGGAGGCCGTTTTTCGCAAGCACGAACCGGAGCTGGTCGTTCACTTCGCGGCCGAGAGCCACGTCGACCGTTCGATCTCCGGTCCCGCGCCCTTTATCAAGTCGAACATCGAAGGGACGTTCAACTTGCTCGAGGCGTGTCGCAAACATTGGAAGCCGGGCGAGGGTTTGTTCCACCACGTCTCGACCGACGAGGTGTATGGCTCGCTGGGAGACACGGGCCTGTTCACGGAGAGCACCGCCTACGATCCGTCGAGCCCGTACTCGGCGTCGAAAGCAGCCAGCGATCATCTGGTACGCGCGTACAACCGCACGTTCAAGATCCCGATGAAGCTGACCAACTGCAGCAACAACTACGGGCCGTACCAGTTCCCCGAAAAACTCATCCCCCTGATGATCCTCAACGCCAAGGATCGCAAGCCGCTACCGGTGTACGGCGAAGGGCTCAACGTTCGCGACTGGTTGTACGTGACCGACCATTGCGATGCGATCTGGGCGGTCATCAACGAGGGCCGTGTCGGCGAGACCTACAACGTTGGGGGCCACAACGAGGTTCGTAATATCGACGTCGTCAACACGCTGTGTCGGATCGTCGCCGAGGAAACGGACTCCGACGAGGCCGAACTGCGCGGTCTCATCACGTACGTCAAAGATCGACCAGGGCATGACCTGCGCTACGCGATCGATGCTGGCAAGATCAAGTCAGAGCTTGGGTGGACACCCAAGGAGACGTTTGACACCGGCATGCGTCGCACGGTGCGCTGGTATCTCGAAAATACCGAGTGGGTCGACCGGGTACAGACCGGCGACTACCGCAAGTGGATCGAAGAAAACTACGGCGCGCGCTGAGCGGCCACAGCTGAAGAAAGTCAGGACCAATCGATGATCGACAAGGGCATCATCCTCGCCGGCGGCTCGGGCACTCGCCTCTATCCTTTGACCAAGGGAACGAGCAAGCAACTCTTGGCTGTCTACGACAAGCCAATGATCTACTACCCGTTGTCGACGCTCATGCTCGCGGGCATTCGCAAGGTGCTGGTTATCACCACGCCGCACGAGCAGGCGATGTTCCAGCGGCTGCTGGGTGACGGAAGCCAGTGGGGCATGGAGCTATCGTGGGAGGTCCAACCCAGCCCCGACGGCCTGGCTCAGGCCTTCATCATCGGCAAGAAGTTCATTGCCGGCGAAGGCTGCGCGCTGGTGCTTGGCGACAACATCTTCTACGGCAACAACCTGCAGGACATCATGGGGCAGGCGACTCGTCGCGAAAAAGGGGCGACGGTGTTCGGCTATTGGGTCAAGGACCCCGGGGCCTATGGCGTGGCCGAGGTCGACGCGGACGGCAATGTGCTCTCCATCGAGGAGAAACCTGCCAAGCCCAAGTCGAACTACGCGGTGACAGGCTTGTACTTTTACGATGAGCAGGTCTGCGACCTTGCCGAAAGCCTGCAACCCTCGCCCCGCGGCGAGCTGGAGATCACGGATCTCAACCGTCGGTACCTCGAGCAGGGCAACCTCAAACTCGAGCGGCTCGGACGCGGATTCGCCTGGCTCGATACGGGCTCGCCAGAGGCAATGCTCGAGGCCGCCAATTTCATCGCAACGATTGAGCACCGACAAGGGCTCCAGATCGCTTGCCCTGAGGAGATTGCCTTCAACCTCGGCTGGATCGACAAGGCGCGGCTTCATGAGCAGGCGTCTGCGTTGGGGAAGACCGCCTACGGGCAGTACCTGTTGGCGTTGTGCGAGGAGCAGCGATGAAGGTCACCCAGACCAAGTTGCCCGGGGTGGTCGTCGTCGAGCCCGACGTCTACGGCGACGAGCGCGGTTTTTTTCTCGAGACCTGGTCGCGCAAGCGTTACAGCGAGGCTGGCCTGCCGACGGACTTCGTGCAGGACAACATGTCGTTCTCGACCAAGGGCATCCTGCGTGGCCTGCACCTGCAACATCCTCACGGCCAGGGCAAACTAGTGCACGTCATCCAAGGCGAGGTCTTTGACGTTGCCGTTGATGTCCGTGTTGGCTCGCCGACGTTCGGACAGTGGGACGGGGTGCTGTTGTCGGGCGACAACCGCAAGCAGATCTACATCCCACCCGGCTTTGCCCACGGTTTTTGCGTGACTGGGGAGTCGGCCCTGTTCGTCTACAAATGCACGGAGCTGTACCACCGTGAAACCGAACTTGGCGTGAGCTGGAACGACCCCGACATCGGGATCCAGTGGCCGATCGAGACGCCGAGTTTGTCGGAGAAGGACGCGTCGTTCTCCCGGCTGGCCGACATTCCCAAAGACAAGTTGCCCAAGCTCGACCCAGCATCATGAGCGTGGCTGGTCCAGTTTTTCTCATCTCGCCGGATGGGATGTTGGGGCAGGCATGGTCGGCCTTGCTGACCCGCGATGGCGTACAGCACGTTGGCGCAAGTTTTCCGGCATTGGATCTGACCTCAGCGGCGTCGCTGGATGCGATCGATTTCTCGGCCTTTTCCGTTGTCGTCAATTGCTCCGGATATACCGACGTCGATGGGGCTGAGAGCAATGAGGCGCAAGCCACTGCGGTCAATGGCCACGGGGTGGGGGCGCTGGCAAAACGGTGTGCTGCCGCGGGCGCGGTGCTCGTGCACTACTCGACCGACTACGTCTTCGATGGTCAGGGCGAAGTGCCGTACTCCGTTGAGCATCCCCGTGCGCCACTCAACGCCTACGGGCGCAGCAAGGCGGTCGGCGAGGTTTTGATCGAAGCGGCGGGTGACGCACATCTCATCGTGCGGACCAGCTGGTTGTACGCGCCTTGGGGCAACAACTTCGTGCGGACGATGGCGCGGCTGGGTCGACAACGCGATTCGCTGCGGGTTGTTGACGATCAGTATGGCCGGCCGACCAGCGCCGAACATCTCGCGGCGGTGACGATGGCGTTGCTCGACCATGACGTGCGAGGCATTGCGCATGTGACCGATGGTGGGCAGTGCACGTGGCACGGTCTCGCGCAGGCGGTCATTGCGGCGGTCAATCCGGACTGCCGCGTCGAGCGGTGTTCGACCGCAGAGTTCCCGCGGCCTGCGACGCGCCCGCCGTACTCGGTGCTGGACCTCAGCGC
>JAESSZ010000934.1 GCA_016763875.1 Nannocystaceae bacterium | reverse complement strand
GCCTGGTGTCGTCGCGGGCGCCTCCTGTGGACCGCCACCTGGGCCCCGCGGTGTCTTCGCAGACCCGGTTTTCAAGCGTTTGGCCGAACCGCCGCCCGTGGGACTCCAGTGGGCGACCGAGCGACGCACCCGGCTACGCGTTTCTGCCCCCTCTTCTGTCGTCTTGGGGGCACGCGCGCGCGCTTCGATGAGCAGGTCGCGACTCTCCGTCTCGATGACCCGCTTGCGGTTGATCGGTTTGAACTCGACCTCGAAGGAGCCGTTGGTCAGCGGCATCAGTCGCCGAATCGCCGCTTCCATGTGGAAGCGCCCCATGTCTGCGTCAACGAGGTGACCGTCGCGGAACCAGATCGTCGCGCCGCCAAGTTCGGTATCGAGACGAACGGTGCCGCTGTGGCTTCCGTCGACAATTGTCTGCAGCAGGTCGGCCACGTGCAGATCGGCCAACT
Source organism: Nannocystaceae bacterium (assembly GCA_016763875.1). Taxonomy (GTDB): domain Bacteria; phylum Myxococcota_A; class Polyangia; order Nannocystales; family Nannocystaceae; genus JAESSZ01. Next base: position 3,829 of record JAESSZ010000934.1, on the reverse strand, counting down.
CCCCTGCGAATGCAGCGCGGTCTTGGCTCATTGCGCTCCGGGGGGGCGCATCACCCGATGTTCATGGAAGCTCTCGGGCATCGCGGATTTGGGCGGCGTGCGCCGACCCGTGCAACGTGGGAGAGAGCCAAGGGTGGCGCAAGTAGGCAAAGGCAAGACCCTGGCGGCGGAGTCGCAGGCCCAGTGTATAGGCACGGGGGGAGCTGTCAAACGTAACGATTTCGTGGAGATGCGAGGACCCGTCGTTTTGAGATGATTGTGATGTCGCGGTAATCACGCATAGGATTGGAAGCGCCAACGCCTCCCGGTGAAGAGCGCGGTCGGCGGCGTGGTTGGAACGGGTGGCCACGCCGAATGCTCGGCGGCAGCGCCTATCCGCAACAACGAACGCACTACCCCCGCCCGAGTTTTCGGCGGATCTTGTGCCCGATGCCGCGAAGGCGCTCGCGCTCCGCGTCGTCGACGACGAGGTGCCAAGCCGCGGTGACAGCGATGGCGCCGAACACACAGCCCCAGGCCGCAACCTCGACCACGGCGTGCCAGCGCTCAGGCAGCCCCACATCTGGGATCGGCAGCAACCGCACCCCCACGCCGGCCGCGGCACTGGCAAGCCCCAGCGACACGACGATCCATCCAATGCGGACGCCATCAATATATTCGCGGAGCGGGATATTGGCGGACCGTAGGAAGGCAAGCGTGTACCAGGATGCGGCGATGACCTGCGCCATCAGTCGCGCAATGATCGCGCCCTGAAAGCCCCACAGCGCCATCAGCGGGAACATCGAGCCGATCCCAATCGTCCCGGAGATCAGTGCGGTGGTCATCTCCAGTCGAACTTTCCCGCGGGCGCGCAGGTTCGAAGAGATCACCGAGGTCAGCACGAACATGCCGTCGCCAACCACCATCACCTGCAGGGCCCAGCTTGCGTCCGTGAAGTGCTCGCCGGTCCAGATAAAGACGACGTACGGGGCGAAAACGGCCAGAAACGCAAGCACGCCCCCGCCCGTGAGGCCGTCGGCCTTGCTTCCCTTGAGCAGCAAGACGCGCTCCGTCTTCGCGTCGCCGCGGGCTTGCGTGTCGGCGAACGCGGGCATGAGAGGCCCGACGACGGCCGCGGATGCGGCGCGGCCGAGCTCCAGCAAGCGATCGGCCAGGTTGTAGATCCCGACCGCAGCCGGGCCGAGTTGGCGTGAAATGATGAACTTGGCCCCGTGCATCACGAGCGTGTTCACGCCCATCAACAGTTGGAACTTACCCCCGGTCCGCAGCATCAGTCGGAAGCCCTCGCGCGACATCATGAACGGTGAGATCCGCAGCTGCGGTGCGTGCTTGCGCACGAGCCAGTACGCCATGAAGTTGTTGGACCCGTACCCGGCGAGGTGGCCGAGCGCCAAGCCCACCAGTCCCCAACCCGACAAGAGCAGCGGGACCGAGACGCAGAACTCGATGATCGAGGCGATGATCGCGAGCCGCGAGGTCAGGTCCATGCGGTGAAGTCCCGAGAGGACCTCGTGACAGCACCCAATCGACATACGCAGCACCAACACCACCAACACGATCATCAAAGCGGTGGCAGCGTCGCCAACCATCGCCTCCGGCGTATTGAAGGCGCGCATGATCGACTCGCCGAAGATCGCAGCCGCGCCGAGGCCGACCAGCGCGACAGAGCCGATGCCGACCATGCCGGATCCCACGATTCGGGAGAGACGGTCGTACTCCTCCGCCTGCATGCATTCGGCGGTGAACTTGGTGTAGGCGAGGCCAAAGCTGGCATTGGCCATGGAGACGTAGGCCGCGACGGAGAACACGAGCGTCCACACGCCGTAGCCCTCCAACCCCAAAATACCGATGATCAGCGGCGTGAGGACGAAGCGCGACACGACGCGCCAAACCTCGGCAAGCCCCGCAACTAGCGTGTTTCGGCCCAGCGTCCTGAGGTTGACCTTGGACAAGTTCCCGGAGACTACTCCGTTTCGGGGAGTCCGGGGCTCGCGCAACGGGAGCGGTCGCGCCCACCGGCCGATCTGTGTCACTTTTGTCGGCAGGCCTGTGTTTGCTTCCAAGACTGCCGAGAGCTTTTTTGCCGGATTGTCCGATCCGCAGGCCGTCCAGCGGTCTGTGCTCCTCGACACCATGCTGGCGCCCAACGAGGGCTCGGTCTTTGGGACTGAGCACGGGTTTTCCCGAATCCGAAGTTTGGCCGACTACCGCGCCGCGGTACCGATTCGGAAGTACGCCGAGTTGCGACCGTGGATCGATCGCATCGTCGGCGGTGAGCAGGGCGTGCTGACGACCGAACGGGTGCAGCGGTTTTTCATGACGTCGGGTTCAACCTCGGCGGCCAAGTACATCCCTGTCACGCGTAGCTTCATTCAGACCAAATCGCGGGCGTTCGGAATCTATTGGTCGCAGGTGTTCGCGGACCACCCGATCGCCAAGACCGGGCGTATGGTCACCAACTTTTCCGACTCGGGCCGGGCGAACAAGGCACCAGGGGGCGGGCTTCCGTGTGGCTCAGAGAGTTCGTACTGGGCGGCGGTGACGCGTGCCACGCAGCGCGCGAGCCGGCCCATCATCCCCAAGTTCGTCGCGCAGATCGCCGACAGCGATAGCCGCTACTACACGCTGGCGCGCATTCTCATCGAGGAGTCGTTCTCGGTGATCATGACGCTCAACCCCTCCACGATCTTGCTGCTGCTGTCGAAACTGCAGACGTTCGCAGCGGAACTCGCGGACGATGTGGCTCGCGGGGGACTGGGCGCACGGCCGACGGTCTCGGACGAGGTGCGGGCGTACGTGGCCGAGACCTATACTGGTGACCGGCATAGGGCGGCCGAGATTCGCAGGTTGGCGGACGGCGAGGGCGGTTTGCTGGCGCACGCGCTGTGGCCGGATCTGTCGCTCGCGATCTGCTGGCGGAGCCCGATGCTCAAGCCCTATCTCAAGCTGCTCGCCCCGCATTTCGGCGAGAGTATCGCGCAGCGGGACTACCTGATGATGGCCTCGGAAGGGGTCATGGCACTGCCTATCCAAGACGGTGCGAGCGGCGGGGTGTGTGCCGTCGGCATGCACTTTTACGAGTTCATTCCCGAGAGCGAATACGACAGCAGCGACCCGACCGTGCTCTCACCGCACGAGCTTGAGGTCGGCGGACACTACATCGTGGTGCTGACCAATGGCTCGGGACTGTACCGCTACGATATTGGCGACGTGGTGCGGGTCACGGGGTTTCGCGAGCGCACTCCGACGTTCGAGTTCCTGCACCGCGCGGGGCGGACGTGCTCGCTGACCGGCGAGAAGTTGACCGAAGCGCAGGTGTCGGCGGCGGTCGACGACGTGACCCGTGAACTGGGGACGCCGATCGTGTCGTTCACGATGGCGCCGGCCAAAGAGGGGTTCCCGCGCTACGTCGCGTTGGTCGAGTTCCAGGCCGACCCGTCGGCGGATGCTCTGGCCCGTTTTCCGACCGCTTTGGACGACGCGCTTGGACGCCATAACGGTGAGTACGTCGGCAAACGCGGCTCCGAGCGGTTGGCCGGCCCCGAACTTCTCGTGGTGGCACCGGGTAGCTTCGAAGCGCGTCGCCGCGAGCGCGCGGTGGGCCTGACCTCAGACAGCCAGATCAAACCGACGCACCTCACTCGAGACGCGACGATCGCCGACGCGTTCGACGTGCGCCAGCGGATCGTGCACCCGTGAACGCCATGCGCATCGCGTCGGTCACGTTCCATCGCATCCAGATCCCGCTCAAGCGCAGCTTCGCCCATGCGCTGTCCAGTCGTAGCGGCACCGATGCGGTCTTGGTGTGCCTCACTGACGATGCTGGCGG
>JAESSZ010000933.1 GCA_016763875.1 Nannocystaceae bacterium | reverse complement strand
GCGGGCCGTCCTTCGAAGGCGCCCTGCAGGTCGACGACATGCAGACGCGTGGCGCCGGCCTCCCCGAAGCGGGTCGCGAGCGCCACTGGATCGTCGTGGTAGACCGTCACGCGGTCCGCTTCGCCCTGTGCCAGACGAACCGCTTTACCGCGCATCAGGTCGACCGCCGGGATGACGATCACCCCCAGCCCCCGAGAAGGAAGGCGCGCAGAAACCGAAGCCCAGCACGCTGGCTCTTCTCCGGGTGGAACTGGCAACCCAGCACATTGCCGCGTCTCACCGCGGCAGGAAAACGAATGTCGCCGTAGCGAGTCATCCACATCACGTCTTCGCTGTTCTTGGGTTCGACGTAGAAGGAGTGGACGAAGTAGTAGTGGTCCCCCGTCGGCTCGACCTCATTCCAGCCCATGTGCGGGACCTTCAGTCTGCGGATCAGCGGTCCGGTGGGTTCTGGGGTGGCCGTGGCCGATGGTGGTGCGGGTGCCAACAGGCCGCTTGGCGGAGACACCACCAGACTTTGGGAGGCGTCCGGCGAAGTCGTCGGGGTTGCAGTCATGGCCCCTGCGGCGAGGTCCAAAGGCGCGCCGCTCGTCGGATTGGCGTCACTCGCTGGGGCGAGGTCCGGGTCCGCGTCTTCGTCGCCAGCTGCGGTTTCGGCGGGCTCGGTGGGCTCGGACTCTTCGGTTGATTCTTCGGCCGATTCTTCGCTCGCCCCAAATGCCGTCACCTGGCCCGGTGAGGTCTGGGAGAACTGGCCAGGAGTCAGGATCGGGTCATCGTCCTCGATCACAGACTGCGGTGGTAGCGCCGTGGCGCTGATGACGTCCGCGGGCTGAGGGGTCTTGTTGATGGCACCGGGCTCGGCCGCCTCGGTGAGCGTGTCGGGAAAGCGCCGACACCAGCCATCGAGCACATGCAGGCCCTCTTGCTGGTTGTTTTCGTCGCTGCCGTCGAACAACAACTGCATGCCGAGGCAGATCCCCAGGAACGGATCGCCCCGCTCAATAACCATGCGCAGAGCCGCGCCCATCGCGCCATCAATGACGGCCTGGGTACTCACGCCGAACGCGCTTTGCCCTGGAAAGACCACCATGCGCGACGTAGCGACTTTGTCCGGATCGTTGGTGATGCGGACCCCCGCGCCGACCTGTACGAGCGCGCGTTCGACGCTCGCCAGGTTGCCCAGCCCCGCATCCACAAGGGTGACTTCTCGCGCCATAAGCCGCGCGTTTCTACCACAACTCGCCCCAGCTACTGGATTTTCGCCGACGTGAGGGCCGCTCGACGAAAACGGCACGTTCTAGGCGGCCACTATTTGTCGTGGTGACCCGTGGTCATTTACGTGGCGGCGGTTGGGGCTGCTTGTCCCACAACTGCGGTGAGGTCGTTTGCTTCCTCCATGACCCTCTACCTATGAAGTTAATATGACTTCCGTCGTTACGGCTTCGGCGCGTGGGGATGCCCAGAGCGCGGGTAAAGACCTCGCCGAGCAGCTTGTCAGCAAGCTCGGCGGAGAAACGCCCGCTCTGGTGTTCGTCTTCGCGAGCACCCAGCAGCCGCTTGACGCGCTGCTCCCTCCCATCATCGAGCGCTTTGCTGGGGCGACGGTGCTCTCCGCATCGACGGCGGGTGAGTTCACCGAGGAGACAGTCTCCAAGGGTGCGGCAGTGGCCGTCGCCATCGCGGGGGACTACGAGATTCGTGCGGGCATGGCCGATGGGCTTGCCGCTAACGCAGAGGCGGCCATCGCGGAGGCGTTTGGGAATGTGCCGGAGTCGCTGGATGGCTACGCGTATCGGACCGGGGTCATGTTGCTCGATCCGCTGTCGGGTAACGGCGAAGAAGCGACGTTGCTTGCAGCTTCCATGATGGCCACTGAAAGCTCGATTCGACTCGTGGGGGGGGCCGCTGGCGATGACCTTGCGATGAAGGCGACGCATGTGGGCATGGGATCTCGCGTAGCCAGCGATGCGATCATCGTGGCCGCGATCTTCTCGAAGAAGCCGCTGGGCATCGGCGTGTGCCATGGACACGAGGCGCTCAACGATGAGCGGATGACCGTGACAAAATCAGACGGCGCGACGGTGTTCGAACTCGACGGCCGTCCCGCGTGGGAGGTCTGGAAAGAACGAACGCGGGAGGTTGCCGCGGCCGTTGGTATCAATGTCGACGCGATCCCGGCCGATGAACTCGGTGGGTTTCTGCTCCGGTACCAAGCCGGTCTGGCGAGCGGATCTGAGCTCAAGTTGCGCGCGCCGCTGTCGCTGGGCGAGGATGGCTCGCTGTCTTTCGCGAGCGGCATTCCGCAAGGCTCGGTTATCCGTCTCACCAAGAGTACCCCGCAGCGGCAGGTCCACAGCGCCGTCAAAGCCGCCGAGCGTGCCTGTGAGCAACTCGAATCCGAGCCTGCGGGCGCGGTGGTGTTCGACTGCATTTGTCGCAACCTCATCCTTGCCGAGAAGTTTGACGATGCGGTCTCGCGGATCTCCAAGGCCTTGGGCGGGACGCCACTCGCCGGATTCGAAACCTACGGCGAGATAGCCCTGGATGTTGGCGACATGACCGGCTTTCACAACTCGACTACCGTTGTCCTTGCGTTTCCTTCCTAAACCATGGATCCGAAAGATCTCTCGGGCGACCGGCTCACGCTGGAGACGCTCAGTGCCCAGCTCGCGCAGGCGCTGGGTGAGGAAAAAGCTCGCGACGTGATTTGGTCAGCCACCTCGGCCCTAGGTCTCAGGGGGCCGGCTCTCACGCGGCAGGAAGCGCTCAACGTCCTGGCCGAGGTTGCCGACACCCCCGGGATTGTCGGCATATGCGCGCGGTTTGCCCGAACACGTCTGCTGCTGGCGTCGGTTTCGGCTTCCTTGAAGCGTTAGCTGCCTACGCACCACTGAGCGATGTCGTCGCAGCAGTCTCCAAAGAGCGCGCAGACTTCGTCGCACCAGCAGGCGCCTGCGGCGGACGAACCACCGCACGCGTCTTCGCAACTTGGCTCGCTGTCGACGGGTGGCTCTGCGCACGTGCACGTCTCGCAGCCGGTCTCGGGATCCGTTGCGAAACCGGATGGGCAGAACAGTTCGCACAATACCGGCTGACACACGGGCTCCGCGACACAGACGCCAGCGCAGTCGGCACCGCCCTGCGCGGGGTCGCAGTTATCGTTTGGGTCGTCCTCGCAGACTTGGCCATCCAGGCACGGCAGTCCCGCGATCCCACCGCAAAATGAGCCGGGTGGGGGTGGGGCGCACGGCCCGTCGTCGACGACACCTGTCCCCGCGGCCGCGGCGAAGCAAGAGTTGTCGTACGTGTTTCCGTCGCAGCCACACACGGGCGCGAATATCTCGATGCACGCTTCGGGTCGCGGCTCGCACGTGGAGGAAGCATCGGCTGCGCCGCAGTACTGCCCGGGTTGATACGCGCAGTACTCGTCTTCGCTGCACGTGTTTCCAAGGAATCCGCCGCAGCCTTGCCCGGTGGGTAGTGGGGGATCGATGCCGCAGACGTCGTCGACGTCGCTGCAGCAGTCGCCGTATTCGACACACGCCTCGTCGCACCAGCAGTTGCCCTCGGACGGCCCGCCGCAAAAATCACCGATGGGGCTGTCGCACGTGCCGACGAGATCGGCCTTGCCGAGCGGGCCACGGTCGGCTGTGTTGGCGCCTTCGGTCGTGGTTGGTTCTGCAGTACAGGCGCCGACCACGCTGGCTGCGAGCAACAATCCGAGGGTCCAAAACCGTGTCGTCATACCTGACGCCGCACGTGCAAAGAGTGTGCTGCTGGATCGGCGATCCAGTGAGACATCAGTGATATCGGAGGCCTCCGGGTACTTCCGGTCGCCTGGGACCGCTCGTCGCCCTGGCTAAATCCGCCCGCTCGCTGGCAAGTGTTGTTGCCAGTACCGGTCGTTCGTCGGTCACGGCACGGGCTGATGCAGCGGCGGGAGCGAGTCTTGTTGCTCGCTCTCGTACTTGGCCGCGTCTGGGTCGGCCTCGATCTTGGCGGGCGCTCGGTCGAGTTCCGCCATCATGTACAGGCCTGCGGCGGTCAGGATGACCAAGATGCTCAGTACCTGAAACGGAAGCGATACCGGACTGAGTGCCAGGCCATCGGGATTCAGGATGGCCCGGCGCCGGATCTTGCGCGAGACCTTCTCGTAGAAGTCGTCCGGTGCGTCGACGTCCGGCAGCGCGTGCACGAGCTGCATGACCATCCGTAGATCTTCGAGTTCCTCGCGAACCGCGGGAGACTCAGCCAGAAGCCGCTCGAATTCCTCGGTCTCCTCGGCCGGAAGTTCGGCATCGAGGTAGGCGGACATCCGCTCGGCGCTGTTGTCTTTGGAGGACATGATTGGGGGTCGCTGATCAGTGTATGGCTGCTGCGGTGGGTTGGCATCCCTTGAGGGGACAACTCACGCCAAATGAGCCTTTAGGCGGTCTTTCAGGGCGATCCTCGCCCTGTGCAGGCGCGATTTCAGGGTGCCCTCTTGGAGGCCGGTGACGCGTAGGATGTCTTGGTACGACATGCCCTGAACGTCGCGCAGGACGATCAACAGTCGGTGTTCTTCGTCGAGTTGCGCCAACTCGTGCTGAATCGCCGCCTGCAGACGGTTGCCCTCGGTCATCGCCTCTGGACCGGCGATCTGACTTTGAAGGGTGATGAGCGGGCCGCCATCCGCCGCGCTGCTGTGTGCCTCTGGCGTTTCGTCCACGGGTACGCTGCGATGAAAATTTCGGCCGCGCAGGTACTTGATGCGGTTCTTACAGGTGTTGGTCGCGATGCGATAAAGCCAGGTATAGAACCGTCCCTCGCCGCGGTAGCTGCCGATCGCACGATGCACGGTGATAAAGACCTCCTGCGCGAGGTCTTCGGCTTCTTCCGGGTTGCCGATCATGCGCAGCATCAACCCGTAGATCCGGTTTTGGTACAGGCCGACGAGCTCTTCGAACGCTCGGTCGTCGCCCTGCCTAAGCTTCCGAATCAGGCGACGGTCGCGAACGTCGGCGCGCTTGCGGGCGGCCACGACCGGGTCGAGGTCAGCGTCCGCGGCAGGCTCCGGCTCTTCGTCACGACCCTGCGACTCCCCGGCCTTCGACGCTGCTGCGCCGCCGGTCACGGGGAGGTCCTCGCGAGCCATGGCCGCCACACGCCGTAAGACTACTCCCGCGGGCGTAAGTTCCGCACGGAGTTCTACTTGGCGGGCTACAGGTCCGGATGGATGCGAATTCCGATGTTGAGGCCCAAAAACGTTTCTCTGTTGGGTCCCGAGACTTGCTGGCGGAACGAGAATCCCGCGTCAATGCCCACGCCGCCGACCTTCGCCGGCCTCACGAAGCCGATACCGCCAGCGACGTAGAAGCGATCGTCCTCGCTGCCGTTTCCGCGATCGTCCCACAGCGTGCCAAATCGCAGCGGCACTGGACCCAGGACATATTCGGCACTGCCCGCGAATTGCAGCCGCGTGTGGTCCTCGAACTTGAACGTCGTGAAGTCGTAGATCCCGTCGAAGTTGAGCGAAAAATCGGGGGTCCGCAGGGGGAACACCGAAACTCCGTGCTCAAATGTCAACGCGTACTCGGACAGTTCGGGAAGCTTGTCGTAGTTGACCTCGCTCCCTTCGATGAGCCCAACGGTGTCCAGACCGCGGATGTCTCGTTCGTCGGTGTAGGCCGGCTGCGTATTGCCCGTGATGTTGTTCGCCATGGCGGTCAGCCCCACCCAACCACCGAGATTGACCGCGATGCTGGTGTCTAACCCGAACGCATTGAGGCGCTTGGCTGCGTTGCGGGCCAGGCCCACATCGTCTCGGAATCGCAGGCTGACGTACTGGTACTTGGGCTTGAGGCCGATGCCGAGCCACCGCGGAACGACAGTGATACCGATTGCGCCAAAGGCCTCGTGTCCGAAGCGCGACAGTTCGAGTTCGTGCTCGCTGTCGTCCGCGGTCGCGAAACTCACCGTGGGTGTGCCCTTGAGAAAGAGGTAGCCCAGGCCCAGCGAGATGCGTGAGTTGTTGAGCGAGTCGACGATCGCCACCCCGATCCCGTGGGTGCGGCTGGGCAGATGCACCTGGTACATCGGCTCGACCGCGAACATCGGCCGGAACCCGAGGTTGGCCGGGTTGATCAGCGCCCCCGGGATTCCGAACGCGGAT
>JAESSZ010000932.1 GCA_016763875.1 Nannocystaceae bacterium | reverse complement strand
GCGGCGAGGTCGGCCTCGGCTGCGCTCGCCCAGCCACGATTCGCCTTGGGGCTCGCGGGACTCGGATGTAGGACGCTGCCTATCGGCACGCTGTCGCCGAGAACCTTGGCTGCACGCTTGCACGCGAATCCACCGATGCCGATGACGAGTTTGGGCTTCAGCGCCGCAATCGTGTCCACCAAGGCGCGGTCGCACGCGTCAAACAACAGCTGACGCTCATCGGCGCTCAGCTTCTCCGGGATGACGTTGCGTCCTCCCTCGTCCATGAAGACGAGCGGGCAGTAGTTCACGACGAAGAACTTGGCGAAGAAACGTCGCGGCGTTCCAAAGCGCTCTTTGGCCCAGCCCCACAGCCGTGAACCCGAGACTTCAGAGCGCGTGCACGCAAAACCAACAATCGGCCGTTTTGGGTGCTCCTGCTGAGGCTTTTTTACGGTGCCAGAGATCCCAAGCCAGTCCCGCGTCAGCGCGACCTCGCCAAACGGCACGCCGGTCTGCGCCATGCCGAACGGACCGGGGTTCATGCCGAGCATCACCGCTCGCCCTGTCTTGGCGCCGTAGCGCTCAAGGTACTGCTCGTGAGGATCGCGCGCGTAGGCCAGCGGGTTGTACACGTGCGTCACGGGCGAGGAGAACGCCAACTGGTCGACAGCGCGCGACAACCGACGACTGATCTTGATCAACTCCACCAGCGGCGGAGTATGCCCCGGAGCGGCACGCGACGATAGCGAGCAGATCGACGCCTCGAGCGGTGATAGGTTGCCGCAATGTCCGACCGGGTCACCATTGAGATGCTGGACGGGGGCGTCGCCGACGTGCGGCTCAACCGAGCAGACAAGCGCAACGCGCTCGACGCGGCAATGTTCAGCGCGCTCATCGAACTCGGTAAGACTATCGCGGCCGACAAAAGCGTTCGTGCGGTGGTCCTTTCCGGCGAGGGCCCGTCGTTTTGTGCGGGCTTGGACTTCGCGAGTTTCATGGCGAGCGGGGAAGCGGTGGAAAGCATGCTCGCTCGCACCAGCGAAAGCATCGCCAACACCGCCCAGCGTGCGGCGTGGGTGTGGATGGAGCTCCCCGTCCCCGTCATCGCCGCGGTTCACGGCCACGCCTACGGCGGTGGGCTTCAGCTGATGATGGGTGCTGACATCCGCTTCGTCAGCCCGGACGCAAAACTGTCGATTCGCGAGATCCAGTGGGGCCTGGTGCCGGACATGTCCGGAACGCAAACGCTGCGACACGTCATGCGCCTGGACGTCCTCAAAGAACTCACGTGGACCGGGAGGACGGTGCTGGGTAAGGACTCCCAAGCTCTGGGCTTGGCGACGCATGTTTCAGAGAACCCCAAGGCGGACGCACTTGCGTTGGCGCAAGAGATCGCGACCAAGTCGCCGCACGCTATTGCCGCGGGCAAGAAGCTACTGAACGAGGCCGTCGTAGTCTCAAGTGAGCAAGGCCTACAGCTGGAAGAGGCAGCGCAACGAAAATTGCTGGGTAGCCCCAACCAGATGGAAGCGGTCGCGTCCAACATGGCCAAGCGCGCACCGAAGTTCCGCTCGCCGAGTTGAGAAGGTCTCAGGTGGGAGAACGGAGCTGTTCACGCAGCGACTCGGCCCAACCGTCGAGGTTGGCGATCGTGGTCTCCAGCAGTGCCTTGTTGCCCATCAGCTTGCCCATTTCGATCTCGAGCAACTGCTTGGCACGACGAATCCGCGTTCGCGCGGTCCCCTCGGGCACGCCCACCACGGTCGCAACCTCGCGCGCGCTGAGTTTCTCCCAGTAGTACAGCTCCAAGACCACCTGGTTCTCAAGCGGGATCTTGCGCAGTGCCTGCAGCAGAACCTGCTGCTCGCGATGTTTCGCCACGATCACCGACGGCGAAGGCGAGAGATCGAAGACGGAGGTTACCCCGAAGTCGATCTTTCCTCCGTGCCGTTTCTCGCTGCGGTAGTGCTTCCCCAGCACGTTGTGGGCGACCGCAAAGACGTAGGTACGAAAGCTAGAATCGCCGCGAAAACGGTCCTTGGTCTCAACACAGGCGAGGAAGGTCCGCTGGATGAGATCGTCGATCCCATGGTCAACCTTGTTGCGGAAAAACCGAGCCACCGCATCGAAGTGCCGCTCGAACAACGCTTCTCCGGCACTGCGATCGCCCTTGCGCCACGCATCGAGCATGTCGGCGTCGGTTTGCACTCCGACAAGTTACCCTCTTTCTGGCCGTTCGCTACAGCAAACGAAGTTGGCGCTCGTCCAGCCGCTCTAAGACCTCGCGCTCGACGTCTTCGAGCCAGCTCTCGCGGGCGGTCGGGTCGAGTCGCAAAGCGGGGCGGCCGCGATCTTCGAGTTCACGAATCACGCGCGTCTCGATCAACCGCTGAAACTCCGGATTGGTGGTACGGAACCCATCGGCCTGCGGCTCCTCAGTGATCGGCACCAACACGAGCAAGTCGTAGGTGTCGAGCCAGTCTGCGACGAGATGCTCCAGGGCATCCTGACGGCCAGCGGCGAGCACCAAGTAGACGTAGTTGTCCAAGACACTGCGATCGCAGATGACCACCGGGTACCGAGCCTGCGCCACGACCTCTTCGGCGAGTTGCGTGTGCAAGATCCACGACTGAGACGCAAGCGATGTCTCCTCGTTGATCGGAAGCGGGCAGCGCCTCGCAACCTCGTGAACCAACTCCAGTGTGATGTCGCGCGCCTTGAGCCGAGCGGCGAGCCCGTAACAAAGCGTGGTCTTGCCGACACCGTGGGTCCCGATGAAGGCAACCTTCATTCGCTGCTCGGCGCCCATGCTCCGCTACTGTACGCCAAGCGCGCCCCGTGGTGGGCGTTGCCGACCTCGAGCAAACTCCCTATCCTCCGCCGCCATGGTGCGTGCCGCCACATACGTTGCGCTCGTGCTGTGGTCCTTCGTCTATTGGGCCCTTGGGTTCACGGTCATGACAGTGGGGACGGTACTGACCGTCTTGCTGCTCATGATGGGGTTTCACTACCGTCGTGTGCACGTGTGGTGCACCGCGCCGATCTTCAAACGGTGCGTGCAGCTCGGGTTGACGCGACTGCGACTGCACTACCACCCCGATTTCAACCCAGACGAGCGTTCGGTATTCGCGCAGAACCACGTCAATCTGCTCGACGCGCACACCGCCGCATGGGCTATCCCGCACGCGTTCAGCGGACTGATGCACGCTTGGCAGTTCAAGGTGCCGATCTACGGCTGGCTCATGGCATTGTCCAAGGGCATCGCGGTGCACAAAGGAAGACGCGACAAGGTACTGGCGCAGATCAGCGAAGCTGCACGCGCGCGTAAAGCCATGGGCATGTCGGTGTTGGTCTTCCCCGAGGGACACCGCAGCACCGATGGGCTCATCCACAAGTTCCGACGCGGCGTGTTCATCATGGCAAGGGATGCGGAGATGTCCGTCGTCCCCGTCGCTGTCAAAGGTCTGTACGAGATCAACCGCAAAGGCTCGAACCTCTTCCATCCGTTCAAGACGGTGGACGTGTTCGTGGGACCGCAGTTCTCAACCGAGGGCCTCGCGGACGACGATATCGGCGAGTTCGCCGACCGTTTGCAGGCTTGGTCTGTGTTTTGTGTCCAGAACGGAGAGTTCCCTCGCGAACTCCCCGTGGCACCACGGCCTGCCGAGATAGCGTCCGTAGGCACGTAGAGTCGACGGCCGCGGCTACCGACTACCGACTACCGACTACCGACTACCGACTACCGCATCGCTTCGATCCGGACCGCGAGCGTGCGGACCGTGGCTGCCTCGAACAGCACACCGATGGGGATCGAGACCCCTTCCTGCTCGGCGATGCGCACAAACAGCCGCAGCGCGAGCAACGAGTGTCCACCCAAGTCAAAGAAGTCGTCGGTCACGCCCACCACAGCTACGCCCAACACGTCCTGCCACAATGCGACGGGACGCATCTCCAGCGCTGTCTCGGCGGCATCCTGCGCGCGCGCCTGCGGCGGCCCCTCGGCGGGATCGAGCAATGCCCCTCGATCGAGTTTTCCGTTGGCGGTGCGCGGAAACTCGTCGAGCACCACGTAACTCGACGGGATCATGTAGTGCGGCAGGACCTCGACGAGGTGCCGACGCATCTCGTCGATCGGCGGCGCTTGGCCCACGGGGACCACGTAAGCGATCAGGCGGGCGTCGCCTTCCGTTTGCTCGACGATCCGACACGCGGCATCGTGCAGCATAGGGTGCGCCCGCAGCCGGACCTCGATTTCGCTGAGTTCGATGCGAAACCCACGGAGCTTGACCTGTTCGTCGAGTCGACCCTCGAGGTGCAGCGCGCCATCTTTGGCTCTCCGCACCGCGTCCCCGGTTCGATACAAACGGGCCCCCGGCTCCCCGAACCGGTCAGGCACAAAACTCGTGTGCGTCAGAGTCTCGCGACCAAGGTAGCCCGACGCGACACCAACGCCACCGATGTACAGCTCGCCGGTCGTCCCCAACGGAACGGGCGCGCCATTGGGATCGAGCACGTACAGGGCTGTGTTCTGAATCGGATGTCCCAAAGGCACTGGTCCATCGCCAGCCACGACACGATGGACCGCCGACCAGATTGTCGTCTCAGTCGGCCCATACATGTTCCACACCGTTTTTCCTCGCTCGACCAACGCGTTGGCAAGGTCGCGCGGGAGCGCCTCGCCGCCCGATAGGATCCGTAGCTCGGGATCACCACGCCAGCCGGTTTCAATCAGCATGCGCCAGGTCGCAGGGGTCGCCTGCATCATCGTTGGACGCGTCTGCTCGATGTACCGCGCAAGCCGGTGCGCATCGACAGTGAGCTCGCTTGTCGCAAGATCGACCGCGGCGCCAACCGTGAGCGGTAGCAACAACTCCAGCGCGGCGATGTCGAACGACACCGTGGTGACCGCAAGCAGGCGTTCGTTCGGGCCGCAACCCGGCTCGCGCGCCATCGCCTGCAAGAAATTGGTGAGGGCCCGGTGCGGGACCATCACGCCTTTCGGTCGCCCCGTTGAACCAGACGTGAAGATCACATACGCCAGGTTTTCGGGCGTGAGTCTGGCTGTCGCGGGCGGGTATGTGGGGTGGGCCGCGATCCCTTGAGCGTCCTCGTCGATAAGAACAACGGGAATCTCGCTCTCAGGCAACCGAGTAGCCAACGCTCGCTGCGTGACGATCACCCGCGGGTTTGCGTCCTGGAGCATCCACGCCAAACGCTTGGCGGGGAACGTCGGGTCCATAGGCACGTACGCCCCCCCCGCCTGCAGCGTGCCGAGCAACGCCACCAGCAGCGACGGTGTGCGCTCCAGGAAAACCGCGACACAAACGTCCGGTCCGACCCCAAGCGCACGAAGATGGTGAGCGAGGCGATTCTTCGCGGCCTCCAGGGCCCCGTAGGTCAGGCTCTCACCGCCCTGAAGGACTGCGACCCGCGCAGGATTGACCGCCGCGAGCCGCTCGTGCACGGGTCTAACGTCGCGGAGGACCACGGAGGTTTGATTGGGCGCGACAATCAGCGCAGCACGCTCCGCCGCGCTGAACATTGGCAAGCGCGACAGCCTGGTCGCGGGCTCCTCGACCGCCCCCTCCAACACCCGCATCATGTGCTCGACCATGCGCTCGATGGTGCTGCGATCGAAGAGATCGGTACGAAACTCGACGGAGCCGAGCATGCCCTCGCCATAGTCGAGAAACCCGAAACTCAGGTCGAACTGTGAAGCCTGTCGCCGAACGGGCACAGGGGTGACGGTCACGCCCGCCGCAGTTGCCTGCGGTAGGCGAATGTTCTGAAAGTCGAAGAAGACCTGGAACAGCGGCGACTGTGAAAGATCGCGCTCGGGTTGCAGCGCATCGACCAACCGCTCGAACGGTACGTCCTGGTTGTCATATGCGCCGAGACAGATCTCCCGTACGCGCGCGATCAACTCGAGGAACGGTGGATCGCCCGAGCAGTCGGTGCGCACGACGAG
>JAESSZ010000931.1 GCA_016763875.1 Nannocystaceae bacterium | reverse complement strand
CGCTGCCGCTGCCGCTGCCGGCTACGAGCCGGACTCGGTGGTGCCGGGCTCGGGCATCAACACGCCCTCAACGTAGCGCCGAGTGTTGAGATACCGCTTCGCCGCCTTCTGGATCCGCTTGGCATTCACCCGCTCAACCGCCTCGTCCAGTTTCAGCATCGCTTTTGGGTCGGTGCCGTAGCGGTAGTGTTCGCTCAGCTGCCGCAGCCAGAACCCGTTCTCGCGACGATCCGTTTCGAGCGTGCGACGACGTTGCTCCGTGGTCTTCTCGACGTAGTCCGCACCGATTTCGTTCTTCTTCACGTCGGCGATGAGGTCAAACACCGCCTTCTTCAGTTTCTCGACATTGTCTGGCGCGCACCCAAACCCCACCGAGAACGTGTACTGCGCCCGCGGCCGCCGCTCGAAGTTACCGCGAGTGAAGGCGCCATAGACCCCGCTCATCTCCTCGCGAAGGACTTCACGCAAGCGAATGCCGAGCACTTCTGACAGCATCTCGAGGTCGTCTTCCGCATCGGCCGTGTACTTCGCCGTGCCGTGAAACTGCAGAAGCACGAAACTCTTCGGGTCCTGTCCACGTTCGACCGTGAACTTTTTTACGCCCTTGGGCGCCCGGACCCCGCGGTCTTTCCACGTTTCCGTGCGAGCCTGGGTGGGTAGGCTCGCCAGATAGGTTTCCGACAACGCCTTGAGCTTTGCGGGATCAACGTTGCCAACGAATACGAACGTGAAGTCCGACGCGTCCGCGAAACGCTCCTTGTAGAACGCCAGCGCCTGATCGAGCTCGACGGTCTCCAGTGCCTCCACCGTCAGCGGCTGAGACCGCGCGTGCTGGCTCGACGCTTCCGTGCGGAACCGGTCAAAAAACACCCGTTGGGGGTTGAGATCGCGATTCCGGACGAACTCTATCCGGCTCGCGCGCCACGCATCGAACGTCGTTTGGTCTTTCCGGGGCGCTGTGAACTTCATGTGCACGAGCTGCATCGCCGTTTCGAGATCCTTGGGTGAGGTCCGACCGCGGATGCCCTCCTCGAGTTCGCTGACGTAGGCCGAGACAGAGGCCTGCTTGCCCTGCAGCAGCTTGGTCGTGGAGACCGCACTGTGTTCGCCAATACCGCCAACCGACACCACACTGGCCGCAAGGCTTGCGGTGCGAAATGCCTTGTCTGAGGCCAGCGAGTGCCCGCCAGGGCTAAAGCCCGCAAAACGAATCTCATCGTTCTTGAAGGTGGTCGGTTTGACCACGACCTTGACCCCGTTGGACAACGTCCAAACCGTCAGATCAAGCTCTGGGATCGTTTCCTCTTTACTCACCGTCCCGGGCGTTGGTTTGCTCGCCATGAGTGTCCCGGTGGCGACTTCGTCCTTGTACGCGGCGATGTTCTTAGAGTTCGCGACCGCCGCGGCCACCGCCAACAGCTCTTTCTCGGTCGGCATTGCATCCCGCGCCGGGCCGCTCGCCATCACAACCCTGTCCTTGCGGGCCGTCCAAGTCGCGGCGTACGCGTTGACCTCGTCCAGCGTGATGTCGCTGATGAAGCGCTTGGCGAGTTCAAGTTCAAGTGCCTTGCTCGGCAGCGCCTTGCCTTCGTGCGTGGCCCGTACGATTCGCGAGGCGTGCCCTCGTGCCTTGTTCTTGGCGTCTTCCTTGGCCGACTTCTCAATGCCGAGCATGACGTCGGCCTTCTGCCGAGCAAACTCGGTGGCCACAAAACCGTGCCGCCCGATCCGTTCAACCTCGGTCGTCAGGGTTTCCAGTGCCTCCGTCGCCTTTCCGGTCTTCGCGGCGGCAAACAAACGGAAGATGTCGACCTCTCGTCCCATGGTCCCCGTGAATGAAAACGCGAACATGTACGGCGAGTCCGGTCGCATTTGGATCTCACCGAGTCGGCCGCGCAGCATGCCGTGGAACAGGTTCTCGATCAGCTGGTCCCGAAAGTCGTTTTCGGTCGACAGCGGCGCCTTTGGCCCCTTAATCGCGAGCGTCACTCGCGTTATCGAGGCTTCGGGATCGGTCACAACCGCCGCCCGAGTCTGGTCGAGCAAGGGAATCTCGACCTTGCGACGTGGCCTGGCGTCGGCAGGATTTTTCAGGCCCTCGAAGCGTCGTTTGATATCGGCCTCGACTTGAGACGGGTCGATATCTCCAACCACAACGACGGTCATGAGGTCGGGGCGGTACCAGTCCTGGTAGTAGCGCTTTATCGTCTCGACCGACGCCGTTTCGATGATGTCCTTCTTGCCGATCGGCAGACGCTCGGCATATTTGGAGTTCGCAAGGAAGATGGGGAACTGTTGGTCCAGCACCCGTTGCGAGGCCCCCCGGCGCAGCCGCCACTCCTCGACCACGACACCGCGCTCCTTCTCGACCTCGGTCGGGTCAAACGTGATCTCCGATGCCCAGTCTTGAAGGATGTCAAAGCCGGTCGCGAGCAGCTTGGGGTCGTCGGTGGGAACCGTGAGTTGGTAAACCGTCTCGTCGAACGACGTGTACGCATTGAGGTCGGCACCAAAATCCATGCCCGACTTCTCCACGAAGTCGATGAGCTGATTCTTCTCGAAGCGCTTGGTTCCGTTGAACGCCATGTGCTCGACAAAGTGCGCCAGCCCCTGTTGGTCGTCGTCCTCGAGCACGGAGCCCGCGTCGACAGCGAGCCAAAGCGCGACGCGTCCCTTGGGTACGTCATGTTTGCGAATCACAAACTTCAGCCCGTTGGCCAACTGCCCCGTTCGCAGCGCGGGGTCCATCGGCAGTTTGGGACTGGTGTCGACCGTCTCGGTGGGCGAGACCGCCGCGGTACTCGCCGCTACCTCGTCCGGCACCGCGGTCGTATTCGGCTCTCGGTTGCAACCGGCCAAAAGAACAAGAGCACTGAGAAGGAAGCGAGTCGACATGGGGGTCCTAGCCCGAGCCTACTGCCCGCGAGTAGCGGCGGTCCAAACGTCAACCCGTGAGGTTACGACTCGCCCCAAGCCAAGTTCCTGCGCCTAGCATGAAACATTCGCGCCGCTCAGGACCCAATGCCCCTCCAAGGCCAATGACAGCAGAACTCAGGACTTCAATCCGCCCAGCGCCTGGACCATGTCCCGCAGCAGATCGGCGGTGTCTTCGATGCCCACCGCGTACCGCACCAGACCTTCGCCAACACCAATCTCGG
>JAESSZ010000094.1 GCA_016763875.1 Nannocystaceae bacterium | reverse complement strand
GACCTGGTTCAACCCTTTCTCGACCAGGCTTGGCGGATGCTGCAAGGCTTCCGGAAGAGCAACTTGATCGTGCGGCCTGGTCCCTCGCACAGCCGCGATCTGCCGCCGAACTTTGCGCCGCCTCGACGACGGGGTGGGTGACTGCTCGGCCTTTCAACCTCATCGAACGCGATTGAGTATCCCGAACGATTCGGCGGGCCGTTCGGCAGGCTGGCGTAGCTTTTCGTGACTCGCCTGGACAGCCGCTAGAACGGAGTCGCCCAGAGCTTTTTCCACACCTTTGTGGCCAATTCTTCGCCGCTAACGGCGTCAAAGACGCCAGTGTTGGGGTAAGACGTTGCTGTCTTCGCGACAGGCTCAAGCTGCTGGTAGAGCTTGTCTTTCTTCACGGCCGGCGTCTGGAACGCTGACAGCGTGGCAGGGAAGAGGTACCTAGGAACGGCATCCCAACCGACGTCTTTGGATAGTAGAACCGACTCGAATGTCGCATCCGCGGTGTAATATTCGAGAAACCGGGTGGCCGCGTCGGAACAGGCACCCTTGCACTTGGCCGATTGGACCACCACATCGGTGAACAATACGGGTCTGGAGTTCGCGCCAAGCGGTACCGGACGGATGAAGATGCCATCCGGGTCCTCGCCCGCGCGCAGCACCTTGTTGAGGCGTTCCGAGTAGCCGAAGTAGGCCGGCACGGATCCGGAGACAAACAGGCCTGGGGAATCCTTGCGGCAAAGGGAGCTACCATCCTTGTCGGGGCAGAGACTCGCGACAGTACGCAGGCTCGCAAGCACCTCGGCATCCAATTCCTGGGCAAGCACTTTGTCCAGGGGGGCGTCGGGGTGCGAGTCCTGGAAGGCGTCCATGTAGAGCATTGGGGTTCCCCACTCCCCTTTCATGTCCCCGGCGATCGGCGTGGTCGAACCGAGCTTGTTGAGGGCAGCCACGAACTCGGTCACATTCTCTGCGGATGCGACGGTGGCATCTCGGGTGATGATGAAGTAGCCACACGCCCAGTGTGGTACGCCCCATAGCTCCCCTCCAACCGTGGCGGCAGCCTTGGACGCGGGCACCCAGTCTCTTTCGGGTACAACCGGGTGAGAGGCGCCACCCAGGGCAACCAGGTCACCCAGGATCATCGCGTCCACCTCAAGGAGGTCCGCGCTCGAGCTCAGTGCCTCATGCGCGGCCTTCGGATCATACTCCGGCTCATTGTCCAGTGAGACAATGATGAGATCGATTTCCGGGTTCTGTCGCTCGAAGTCGTATTCGATGAAACGCTTGAACGAAGCCTCCGCAGGAACCCATGGATAGAGGGAGACACGCAGGGGCGTCCGGTTTGACGTCTTGGGGGCGGGCTCAGCCGAAGAGCGCCCGTCGCCCTTAGGGACGCACGCGCTGACGACCAGTAGACACGCGAGCTTGAGGATGTCTTGTTTCATCCGCGGAAGGATCGCCCACAGAATGCGTGAAGTCGACACATGAGTAGACTAATGCCGGCCCGGCAGAGGTTGTTGTCCAGCCGACTCGCTTCGCGGCCATCATCGACGGTTTTCGCCCGGCGGCGGGTCGGGTACTTCGACCGTTGATCACTGCGCTCAATCGCCGACAGATCCCAATGCAATCTCGCCTCGGACCCGGGGCGGAGCGCGGGCAACGGCTCCCGAAAGAGCGAAGAATCGCGCTCACCGCACCGGTGAAGCAACGCGCCCGCCTCAATCCTCCGCTGCCCACGCGCGACAATGACCCCGTCCCGGTCGTGGCACCACCCTTCGAATCGCGCGGCGCCTTTTGTTGCGGACCTCAAGAACGAGGCCCAGAAATCCGCGGCGACCGACGGGACGGCCGCCGGCTAGAACATTGCCTTGTTTGCGGTTGATGGCGCCCTAGCAGTCTGTGGTGCAACCCGCGTGTCGGCAGAACGCCGTCAGCGGGGCCCAGGACGCGACACGAAGAGGGCGCTGACCGGGCGTCAGCAACCGATGAGGAACAAAGTCGTGGGCCTCGGGGGCGGTGTTATGTCGGCGCGAGGGTTGCACCACAGACTGCTAGGGTTGCCGCGCCGCGTAACCCAGCTACGATTGCCGTGATGAACGCTCGACGAGGACTCATGGCCGCCCTGCTCTCCTTAGTCTGCGGCGGGGCGTCGTGCGGCTGGATCGTGGGTGAGGTCGCCGAGCAAAAGGTGCGTCAAGAGGCCCTCGAAAAGGTCCGCTACGACAACCTCGACGCGCTGTGGAAAGAGGCCGTCTCGCTTTGGAAAGAGTACGACTGCGAACTCACCAGCAAGCCGACCCCCGACGAGACCTTCACCTGTGAAGACGAGCGTCGCTGGCTTCGCGTGAAGTCACACTCAGGCGAGTACGCCATCGAGCTCGAGCACGAGGTCACGCAGCGGGACAGCGACGGCAAAGGCGAGTTCAAGAAGAAGGTCCGCGAGCGGGATTGGGACCTTGAGTTCAAGCTGCTCGAGCGCGTGGCGCCCAAGAAGGCCGAAGATATCGACGCCGCCGCCGAAGCCAAAGGGAAAAAGGCCAAGGACGCGACGCGGGATCTTATCGACGCCTTCGAGTAGCGCTACAACCGGTCGAAGCGAAACAGGAATCCGTCCACGCCGCCACCGGACATTGCCTGGGCCGAGGGCGCGACGATGGGGAAGTCGGTCGAGTCGGTCGCGCCACTGACGTACACGGCGGTGTCGGTGACCCAAATGCTGCGGCCACGCTCAGCTTCGCCGCCGGGGCCGGAGCCGCCAAGGTACGTGGAGTAGTCCAGCCCAGACAGCGTCGGGTCGAATACGGTGAGTACCGCGTCGGAGCCACCGGGTACATTGGCGTTGCCGAACGACGGCTGGTAGGCGTCCTCGGTGGTGGGCCAGTCGCCGGAGCCGATCGTGCCTGTGACGTACACACGATCGTCAGCGTCGACGAACATCGTGCTGAGGCTTTCGTTGCCGGTGCCGCCGATGTAAGTGGCGTGGTCCAGCGCCGTGCCGTCTTCGGAGAGGATCGCGACAAAGCCGTCGGTCATGCCCGCGCGGCTCGTGGCGAATGCGCCAGCGCTGACGGGGAAGTCGTCGGAGTCGGTGCTGCCCGTCACTACCGCGCGGCCCTGCGAGTCGATCGACGCGCCCTGGTTGTGGCCGACCGAGTCGTTGCCCGTGCCGCCGAGGTACGTCGAAAATACGAGACCGTCGAGGTCCGCGGTCATGCGGGTCACGAAGGCGTCGCCGCCCTGCCACCAGGGTTGGTTGGGCTGTCCCGACGCGGTCGAGGTCTGGTAGGCCCCGGGTGTCGTCGGGAAGTCGCCCGAGGTCGTCGAGCCGGTCACGTAGACTGAGCCATCGGGGTGCAGCGAGACCTTGCTGTACGCGGTGTCGGATCCACCGCCGCCGAGGTAGCTCGCGGCAATGAGGGTGCTGCCGTCGAGCGACAACGCCGCGACGAATGCATCCTGGCCGCCACCGCCGTAGGTGGTCTGGAACGCTCCCGGGGTCGCTGGAAAGTTCGTCGACGACGTCTGGCCCGACAGGTAGATCCGTTGCGTCGCTTCGGCGATTTGGATGGATCCGCGCGGGTTCTCCTCATTGCCCGCCGCGCCGCCAAGGTACGTGCCGAACAGGAGCGTGGATCCATCCGGGCTCAGTCCCACCACGAACGATTCGGTCAAACCGCTGCCGACGACGGGGCCGTTGAACGTCGGGTCGTAGGCGCCAGGGGTGGTCGGAAAGTCGGACGAACCGGTGCTACCGATCGCATACACGTTGCCCGCGCCGTCGGTACGCACGCCGTACACCGAGTCGCGCGCCGAGCCGCCGATAAACGTGGCCCACTCAACGCTCGAGCCGTCGGGGGATAACTTGGCGACAAACCCGTCGGAGAGATCGAGGTTGCCACCGTCCGCGCCCTCCTTGCTCGTATCGAACGCACCGGCCGTCGCGGGGAAGCCGTTGGAGTGCGTGGTCCCGCAGACAAAGATGTTGCCTGCGCCATCGACATGCACGCCCTGGATCCGCTCGAACTGGTTTCCGCCCAGGTACGTGGAGGCGCCAGCTTCGAGCGCAAATGGCTCCGGGTTGCCGGTACTGCCGTCGTCACTCGACCCTCCCGTTGAACCGTCGGTCGTGGCGTCGCTGTCGCTGGTGGATGCAGAGGTTGCGCTGCTTTGAGACGTCCCCGCCGTATCGTCTGCGGAGGCGGAGAGGGAACCAGCGCCGCTGGTGGGACCCTCGCTGCCCTCGGCGCTGGTCGACCCGTCGGTGCCCCCGTCCTCGCCATCGCCACCCGAGCTCGACGAACATCCGAGGGTCAACACCGTGAGAAAGCGGATCCATCGCGCGTTTGCACCCATATCACCGGGTGGGTAACGCGACCCCTCGTAATATTACAGCGGACTCGCCTCCAGCCAGGCGTCGATCTCCTCGAGCTGCTCGGCAGACTGGGAGACGAGGTAGTCGCGCGCCAGGTTGGCGATCTCGATAGCTTCGGGGCTATCGTGGCCAAGCACGCGCGCGAGATTGAATCGCACCTCAGCGAGCAGCGGACTCCTCACGTTTGCCTCGCGCATCAACTGGATCGCGCGACGGTAGTGCAGCTCGGCGAGACCGAGGTCTTCCTCTTGTCTGGCGCAGTCGCCCAGCTTGGCCACCGGGTACGCTAGGTCCGGGTGCCCCGCTCCCAGGGCCGCCTCGTAGATCTGCAGAGCGCGAACGAAAAGTAAACGTGCCGCCGCCAGGTCCTCTTTCTCCATCAGCAGCTCGCCCCGCAGCGTGACGATTTTCGCGACGTCCTCATGCATCGCCCCACCCTTCGCCGTCAGCCTGCGCTCGACGTCGTCGAAGGTCGCCAGGGCATCGTCGAGCTTTCCCATCGACTGCTGGAGTGCTGCGATGTTCGTCAGCGCGGCCACCACGTACGGATGGTCGGGACCGTACGCCTCGCGGAAAATCTCGAGCGCCTCTTGGCTCATCCGCTCAGATTTTTCGGTCTGGAGAAGCTGCCCGTAGGCCGTCCCAAGGTTGAGCAACGAGACCCCCACCTCGGGGTGTCTTGGGCCCAGGGTTAGCTTGCGTATCTCGATCGCGCGGGTCAGTGCATCGATCGCGGCCTGTATGTTGCCGCGTTTGAGTTGGACGGCGCCAATGTTGCTCAGAGCCATCGAGACGTCGGCATGCTCCTCGCCGTACGCCCGTCGGAACACCGTAAGCACCCCAGCGAACATCTCAAACGCTTCATCGTAGCGCCCGAGCTTGGTCAGCACGTTGGCGACGTTGTTCATCGCGGTCGCAGTTTGCGGGTGCCCGGGGGTGGCGGCACGGCGGATCCGCGCCACCTCCTCCAACGCTGCGAGCGCTTCGGGGTGGCGGCCGGCGTGTCGGTAGGCGTTGCCCAGCGTTCCCAGCACTTCGGCCCGCGCCAACTCAGACACGCCCGGATACGACGCGCGATCCTCGACCGCCCGGCGGAGGATCGCGATCGCCTCTTGGTACTCCCCGCGCCGTACAGCAAGGCTGCCCTCGCACTCGAGCACCTGCAACTGGAGCCGTGGATCCCCACCGTATCGAGCCACGGCGGCGCGGGCATGGGCCAGCCATGAGTCCGAAACTTCGTACTCGGCGCGACGAAACCCCGCGAGGTAGGCCGCCTCGATTGCCGCCGTCGCCGAGATCTTGTCGTACCCGATCGCGTTGGCAGCGAGGTAGGCACGCTCAAACGTGATGAACGCCCCGTCATAGTCGCCGCCCAGATCCAACGCGTGGCCGACCGCGTACAGAGCCTCGGCGATGACCGGGGGGTATCCGCTCGCCTCTGCATCCGCCAGCGCGGGCTCTGCGTATTGTTGCGCCGCCTTGGGGTGGCCCGCCCAGAACTCCGCCTCAGCCAACCGGATTTTCTCCCGCACCGCGGCCACGCGTTGCGCCAGCGCGGCATCACCAGGGGGAAGCTGCGCGGCCTCAAGATACCGCCGGTCTGAGCAACGCGCCGCGTCGGGGAGGTTGGCCGCCCCCGCAACGGCGTGCTCCACCGCCACCGAGTCGGCGCGCTCCCATGCCGACAACGTGGCATCGACGCGCGCGCGCCAATCAGCCAGACAGCCCAATCTCTGGTCGAGCCGCCGCTGCGCCTTCTCATCGGCCTTGTTGCGCGTGGCCAAGCAGGCCTCGCGATGTTCCACGATGTACACCGCGGCCGCGGCATCGAGGGACGATTCGGTATGGCGCCAAGCGGTGTCGGCGTAGCCCAACTCGGTGGCCTTAAAGGCGGCCGCAACAGCCACGCGTCGCCCGTCATTCCACGTCGCAGCCAGCGACGCCTGGGCACCGACGCACGGCTCCGGATCCGCGCGTAGCGCCAGACCGCCGACCAGCAGCGATGCCCCAGTCAGGCCGAACCCGAGTATCCACCGGCGTCGCTCCGGTCGGTTGGCCTGT